>NZ_CFHWAF010000068.1:16613-25123 GCF_984452065.1 Hoeflea sp.
GCATGGGGAACGCGGCGCGCGGCTCAGCGAGGCCATCGACGTCGTTCGCAAGCTCATCGCCCGGGGCGTCGACGTCGACGCGCGCAATGCTCTGCATGAGGTTATTCGTGATCTCGGACGGACCGGCCTTGCCGTCCTGCTGGCGACTCACGATCTGGATCAGGCGCAATCGCTCTGCGATCGTGTCGGTTTCCTGCGCGGCGGCGTGATCGCCCCGTCGGGCCGGCCCGACCGGTTGCTGCGCAAGGCATTCGGCAATGATCGCATGCTGATCGTCGATCTGTTCGAACGTGCCACACAGGGCACGTCCACCATGCTCGGGAGGATCGGGTTCCAGGAACATCACTCAGGATTGGAATGGAGCCGTATGATCGAAGCCTCGGCGCAAAAACAGGCGGCGCTCACCCGCGCCCTGCACCAGACCGACCTGCACATCAAGGAGATCCGGTTCCGGGAACCGGGTCTGGACACACTGTTTCTGAGACTGTCCGGCAGGGGACGCGCGCCATGACCGCAGCAATATTGAAGGTCATGGTCCTCGGGCTGGTCCGCGATCGCGGCGCCTTTGCGATGGCATTCCTCCTGCCCCCGCTGATTTTCGTCATATTTGCGGCGATTTTCTCCGGCACCAGCGGCGACGAGATGCGGTTGAAGATCGCTCTGTTCGATGCGGTCGG
The DNA here is from genome assembly GCF_984452065.1 of Hoeflea sp. NCBI lineage: Bacteria > Pseudomonadati > Pseudomonadota > Alphaproteobacteria > Hyphomicrobiales > Rhizobiaceae > Hoeflea > Hoeflea sp. Next base: position 17,291 of record NZ_CFHWAF010000068.1, read on the forward strand.
CTCGCAACAGTCGCAGGCCCTCGAGCAGGCGCTGGAAGACGATCCGACACTTCGCCGCTACGAGATCGTCTTCGAGAGCGAAGCGGCTTTGCGCGCCGCGGTTCTGTCGGGTGATGCGGATGTCGGTCTGATCATCCGCGGCGACTTGCTTGATGATGACGGCGACGCGCCGGTTCTGGTTGTCGCCGACGCCGGCCGGGCGATGGCTGGGCCGATCCTTGCCGGCCAGGTTCAGCGGCTGATTGCCCGCGATCTGCCCGCTGTCGCGGTTCAGCGCTCCGTCCCGGCAGTGGAAGAGCTTGCCGGAGGTTTGACCGGCGAACAGCGCACGCGCCTTGCCGCCGGCTTATCCGAATTGAACCGGGCGCGAGGCGATGGCGCCGATGCAAATTCGTCGCTTGTTTCCATCGAAACGCTGAGCGGCCGCGCCGGCGGGGTGACGGTGAGCTATTACGCCGGCGCTGTCGCCGTCATGTTCCTCCTGTTTTCGGCGATGCAGGGTGCTGCGAGCCTGATTGAGGAACGCAGTTCCGGCATTATTGACCGTGTGGCTGTGGGACCGGCCGGCACGGATGTCATTGTACTGGCGAAGTTCCTGTTTCTGACGATCCAGGGCATCCTGCAGGTCAGCCTCATTTTTCTTGTGGCGTGGCTGGCTTACGGCGTCAACGTGCCCCAGAGTTTCTTGGCCTGGACGGCAACAACGGTCCTGGCGGCGGCGGCGGCGGCGGGGCTTGCCCTGGCGATGGCCTCGGCCTGTGTTTCGCGCCAGCAGGCCAACACGATCTCGAGCTTTCTTGTGCTCGTCGCGTCCGCGGTCGGCGGTTCGATGGTACCGCGTTTCATGATGCCGCCCTGGCTGCAGGATCTAGGATGGTTCACGCCGAACGCCTGGGCCATCGAGGCCTATCAGGGCGCCCTTTGGCGCGGCGCCTCGCTGCCGGCTTTGCTGCCGTCATTCTGGCCGCTCGCCGCCGCAGCCGTTCTGGGGCTTGGCGCAGCGCTGGTCCTGTCCCGTTACCGGCTGAGGCTCGGCTGAGACCCGGCCTGTGGAATCGGGCGGATTGCCGCACTGCCGGGCTCGCCTGGATTACGCTATAGTGCTCCGGCCGACTGGAAAACAAATCCGGATTTGAAGGAACCATGAGCTACTTTCTGATCGCCATTGCTATTGTCGTCGGCACCGTCGCCCTGATGGAGCTTTTTGCCTGGTGGGCGCATAAATACGTCATGCATGGCTGGGGATGGGGATGGCACCGCTCCCACCATGAGCCGCATGACGACACCTTTGAGAAGAATGATCTCTACGCCGCCGTGTTCGCCAGCGTGGCGATTGCATTGTTCTGGATCGGAACGACCTATTGGGTCGTCTGGTGGATCGCCGTCGGCGTAACCTGTTACGGCGCGCTTTACTTCGTCGCTCACGACGGCCTGGTCCATCATCGCTGGCCGTTCCGCCATGTTCCGAAAAAAGGTTACCTCAAGCGCCTTTACCAGGCTCATCGCCTGCACCATGCCGTCAAGGGCAAGGACGGCTGCGTATCCTTCGGCTTCCTTTGGGCACCTAGTCTCGACAGTCTGAAGGAACAGTTGCGCGAGAACAGGAAGGCGCTGGACCTTGAACTTTACGACACCAGTGCGACCCTGGAAGAACGTCAGAGCGGCCTTTGATAAAGACCGTCTCTGTTCGGGCCTGAACCCGCGCGCCTGAAACGCGTCGCCGCCACATCGCCGAGCGCCAGGATAAGCAGGACCATCTTGCGTCGTTTCGATGTCGACACGCGCTTTTCCCAGGCGTCCGGCCCGCCATCGCGCAACACCCTGCCAATCTCGCGATAGACCCGCCGCGCCGCGGCCACAGCCCAGGCGGAACGGAACGGCAGCGCCGCAAGCCCCCAATAGGCTGACTCGTAATAGGGTTCGGCACGATCAAGGAGACGCAACGCGAGTCCGTGAAGCCTCGGCCATTGCTCCCTGTCTTCAACATCGATGTCTTCGATACCGGCTTCCGACAGCCAATCGGCGGGGAGATATGTCCGCCCTGCCCGTGCATCATCGATAACATCGCGCGCGATGTTGGTCTGCTGAAAGGCAAGCCCGAGATCAGACGCCCGGTCGAGGACCTGTGCCTCGCGAACGCCCATGATCATCGCCATCATCACGCCGACGACGCCGGCAACGTGATAGCAGTAGTCCAGCATGTCGGCTTCCGACCGGTAGACGCGCTCATTCACATCCATTTCAAAGCCTTTCAAAAGCTCCAAAGGATGTCGGTGCGGGATGTCGTTGAGCTCGATCACCTGCCGCAAGGCTTCAAAAACCGGATCCCCCGTCCTGTCACCGTTCAGGGCCGATTGCGTCAGATTGCAGAGGTCGGCAAGCCGAGCCTCCTGCCCGGAGCGGTGGTCGGCGCCCATGCCGTGGCCAAGCGTCTGCCCGTCTATCATGTCATCCGCGTGACGGCACCATGCATAAAGCATCACAGCATCGGCGCGGGTATCCGCTTTAAAGAGCCGTGAGGCGGCGGCAAAGCTCTTTGATCCCGCTGCAATCATCTGTTCGCTGACGCGCAAGACGTCATCCGTCACAGGTCTGCTCTGCGGAGCGGCGCTCATGACACGCCCGCGAGATCCTGCCCGGCCTCGGAAAGCATAAGCCCGGCCGTGGCCTTTGCCGATCCCACGACACCGGGGATTCCGGCCCCCGGATGGGTTCCTGCGCCGACCAGATAGAGATTTTTGATCGTCGCATCGCGGTTGTGCGGCCGGAACCAGGCGCTCTGTGTCAGCAGTGGTTCGACCGAGAAGGCGGAGCCAAGATGTGAATTCAGCTCGTCACGAAAATCATAGGGCGAGAATGTACGGCACGTAACAAGATCGCGCTTGAGACCGGGAATATAGCGTTCGTCGAGATAGTCCAGAATGCGGTCCCGATAACGCGGCGCTTCCCGCTCCCAGTCAATATCCGCCGTTCCCAGATGCGGAACCGGCGACAGCACATAATAGGCGCTGTGCCCCTCCGGCGCCATTGTCTCATCGGTCACGGACGGGCAATGCAGATAGAGTGAAAAATCATCCGCCAACTGATCAGCCTTGAAAATATCGTTGATCAACTCGCGGTATCGCGGCCCGAACAGAACCATATGGTGCCTGAGATCGGGCCGCCGGCCCTTCAAGCCAAAATAGATAACGAACAGCGACATGGAAAAGCGCTTCTTTTTCAGAGCCTTGGCCTGACTTTTTCCATGTGCGTCATCGCGCAGAAGATGATCGTACACATGCACCACATCGGCATTGCAGGCGACCATATCGAATTCCGTGCGTTCGCCTTCCGTAACGACCGCGCGCGCGCGACCGTTTTCCGTCTCGATCCGATCGACGGGCGCGTTAAGCTTTACGGTTCCGCCAAGGTCTTCGAACAAGCGGACCATGCCGCGAACCAATGCGCCGGTTCCGCCCTTGGCAAACCAGACGCCGCCGCGGCGCTCGAGAGCATGGATCAGCGTGTAGATCGAGGACGTGTCGAACGGGTTTCCACCGACCAGCAGCGAATGGAAAGAAAATGCCTGTCTGAGCTGCTCGTCCTTGATAAAGGACGACACTTTCGAATAGACGCTGCGGTGGCTCTCCAGACGGATGAGCTGCGGCGCCACCTTGACCATATTCCAGAAGCTCAGGAACGGCACCGCGCCAAGCTTTTCATAGCCCTCGCGATAAACGTCGTTGGAGTAGTTCAGAAACCGGCGGTAGCCCTCTACATCGTCCGGCGACTTCCGGGCGATCTGCGCATCAAGCCGTTCCTGGTCGTTGACGTAATCGAACCGGTATCCGTCCTCCCAGCACAGCTGATAGAAGGGGTCGACGGGCAGCAAGGTGACATAGTCATCCATATTGCGCCCGGACAGGTCCCAAAGCTCCCGCAGCGACGCGGGATCGGTAATCACCGTCGGCCCTGCATCAAATACGAACCCGTCATCCTCATAGACATAGGCCCGGCCGCCGGGCCGGTCGCGCTTCTCGTAGAGTGTCGTCGATATACCGGCGCTTTGCAGGCGGATGGCAAGGGCCAATCCGCCGAAACCCGAACCGATGACAGCCGCCGTCCTGTTGTTACCCATTCACGACCTGCCGCTCCTTGGCCAATGCCCTTGCCTCACTTACGCAGCCGACCGCCTTTTGGATCGGTACCGGCGGTTTTCCGATGAGAATTCTCACCTTGTCCGCGGATCTGATATCACCCGCATAAAACCGTTCGATGAGGGATTGCGGCAATCGGTAGAACCGTTGCAGGACCAGGTAGCGCCTGGATGGAACGGCGGCCTGAAACAGCATGCGGTTGAGGAAGCGGTAGAATGCCTGATCCCTTATAAGCCCTTTCGCATGGCTGCGGATCGCGCGGCGCGCCGCGAGCGTCGTCAATGGAACCTTCAATCCGGCCAGTAGATTGGCGGTCTCAACCGCCATCGGCAGGCTATAGCCGGTGGTAGGATGAAAGAGTGCGGCGCGAAGGCCGATGGGAGCCTCATCATCTGAAAATCCATCCCAGAACAGCTTGCCGTCCTGGGCAAGCGTGATGGGAAGAACACCCTTTTCGATCCGGATCGATTTCTTGACCACCCAGCCGCGGTTGGCGGCATAGGCAAGCACGTCGGAATGCAAGGCGTCAAAATCAAGGCTGTCGGTATCGCTGTAGCGGGTATCTTCGATCAGCAGGCGGGTTTCCGACATGGGCAATACATAAAAGAATCTGTAGCCGTCCAGCTGATCGACCGAGGCATCCATGATGGTCGGAACGTCTTCACCGTGGGCTTTTCCGAGTTCCAATTCGATACCGACAAATTTCTGATAGCCGAGTCTGATCCCTTCGGATTGCGCAAAGCCGCGGCTGTCGATCACACACGGGGCTGACAGGTGCGAGCCGTCTGACAGGACAACGCGGTCGCGTTCGACACTCTCGATCCGGCTGTTTTCACGAACGTCGATCCCGTCTGTCGCATACACCATGTCGCGCAGGCGATCCGAGGTCAGGCTCGCGTAGGGCGTCGACAGCGTTCGCTTGAATTCGGGAAAGATCACCTGCTGCCCGGGCCATTCATAACCGATGGCCGGACGCAGGCGTTCGTAGTCTTGCGGCGCGATATCGGTCCTGTGGAATGACCATGTGTGATTTCCGCAGATGCGATCGGCCGCCTCGATTATCATCACGCGCACGCCGCGCTCTGCCAGGCGCAATGCTGCGATACAACCGGCAAGGCCACCCCCTGCCAGGATCACATCCGCTTTCTCAGCCTGGTCCGTTCCGGAAGCTGCCAGTGCCGCAATCCTCTCATTGCCCATCCGTCGCCGATGGAAGCGCCGCCATTGACGATCTGGCGCGCGCAGGCTGCACCAATACGCACTCCGCCACGCCATATCAACAGCATTCGATATGGCCGTCAATTTGGCGCCGGCCAGTGGTCTTGCGGAGAAAATCCTGTGCCCCGCCCGAGCGCCGGCAAATGCGGTGACATAGGGCGTTATCCCTTCCCTCGCCCTGAGGCGGAGCAACCGATTGAAGACATGGATATGCGGAACCAGTGCCACAATGGTCCCGCAACGGGCTGCAATTCACGTTTTCGGGAGCGGTAATGTCGCGGGCTCATCATGTACAGGCGGCCGCCTGATCTTCACGACGATAAAGACTGGCGTGCAGTGCCGGCTACCCATGACAGACGAAGTGCGGGCTGAGGTCGCCGATTGCAAACAGCTTGCCTACATGCTCAACGACTGGGACCGGCCGTTCAAGAGCGACAAGGCCCTATCGCAGCGAATCTCGAAATGGTTTCGCCAGGCCGGTGTAACGGGCATCACGGCGCACAGCGTCAGGAAATGGCTCGCGACCAGGATGGCCGACAGCGGTGCCACCGAATATGAGTTGATGGCTTATTTTGGCTGGAAGGACCCGAAGGAAGCGCGGCCATATGTCAACGCCGCGAACCGCGAAAGACTGGCCGATTCAGCCAGCGGAAAAGTGCAAAGTGTAACGTCTGAAAGATGACAGTGTAACCAAGCGTGTAACGCGATATGCTATATAATTGGAAACGTTACGGAATTTGAAGTGAATGGAGGCCTCGCCCGGAATCGAACCGGGATAGAAGGATTTGCAGTCCTCTGCGTAACCATTCCGCCACGAGGCCTCGCAATGCCGATCCGTTCAACCGACGCCCGCACTTAGAATGAAAAACTGCGATACGCAAGAGGGCATTCCGGCAATTCGGCCTGTTTTTAAGAACTTCAGGTTGCTGGATCGGCTTCAGCATCTTTTGGTTGGCATTCCGTTAATTCCGACCGCGCCTCATCCGCTCGTTGTTCACATGCCAAGGCTCAACCAACGTCAAGTAAACGCTGATAGATTTGCAAGTTGTCCTCATCGAAACAGGCCAGGATGACCGCCTCAATGCGATCGCTGTCGGCAAAAGAACCGATCGCCTCTGTCGCCGTTTGCGCCGCCGCTTCGCTGGGATAGCCGTAAACTCCGGTGCTGATATTGGGAAAGGCGACCGTGCGCAGCCCGTTTTCGACGCAAAGCCTGAGGCTCGCCTCATAACAGCTTGCCAGAAGACGTGCCTCGCCCTTGCCTCCGCCATGCCATACCGGACCGACGGTATGAATAAGGAAGCGTGCCGGCAGCCGCCCCGCCGTCGTGATCACCGCCTCGCCGGGCTTGCAGCGCCCGTTGCGGGCGATGATTGCCTTGCATTCTTCAAGGATATCCGGTCCTCCGGCACGGTGGATTGCGCCGTCGACACCGCCGCCGCCCATGAGCGAGGGGTTCGCGGCATTGACCACCGCATCCACTTTGAGCGTCGTAATATCCGTTTTGACGATTTTCAGTTCCATGCGCGCAGCCTGTCAGCGTTTCTTCGTCCTTTGACCCCATTTGACCGCCAGGCGACGACGCCAGCGCCGCACAGCGGGCAGATCATGTGACAACACCAGCAGGCCGAGCGGAATCATCCAGAAGCCAAGAACCGGCAAGAAGCCGAGAATGCCAAAGACAATAAGGAGAATTCCGAGCCCGACCCTGAACATCCGGCTTTCCGGCAGGCGAATACGGTATGGGCCGAGCCGTAGCACCCTGCCCGTCGAACCGCTTCCGGAATGGCGACCTGAACCGTTGTCCGCCATTGATCTCCCAATCCTGGTTGACCGCCATTCAGCAACGGCCCACCGGCCCATTTGGTCATGCCCTCCGGATTGCGCAAGGCAGAAGATTTTTTTGTGAAATGGCTTGGCAAGGGCGTATTTCTTTTCTATACGCCGTCCCACGCTATTTCATGGCCTGTTCCCCGGTAGCTCAGTGGTAGAGCAGTTGACTGTTAATCAATTGGTCGCTGGTTCGAATCCGGCCCGGGGAGCCACTTTTTCACCGAGGAATCCCCTCCGGGAGTGTTTGTTTTTGTCGCCTTTTCAGGGGCTTGCCGCTCCGTCCAAGCCAGGATTTGTCCCAATTCGCCGTGAAGCGTGGCATCGATTACGCCGCGGTCCGGGCCTGGAGTGAGGACGATCTTCTCAATCAGCATCCTTAAAGCCTCGGCGGCTTCCTGGCGCTCTGCAGGGCGATTCAGGGCCCGCGCGAGTTTCTCGACCTTCTTTGCGTAGATAGTGGCGGCTCTCGGAAGCAAGTCCGGCTTGTCGTCCGGCGCATCGGTCAGCAAGGACGACAATTGGACTTGCCTTCTTTTACGCGACCACGAAGACCCCGATGGGTCCTGGCGGCGAGGTCTTTGAGGAATAGCGCATTCATCGTGCCCTTCAGCCCGACATGCAACTCGCTGATCTCGCCTTCGGCGAG
>NZ_CFHWAF010000069.1:0-15332 GCF_984452065.1 Hoeflea sp.
ACAGGTCGCTGGACGGAAAAAGCTGAAAATAGCTCAGAATGCCGACAAGCCCTGTTGTCAGCGCGCCCAATAGATAAGCGGTGAAGATCGGCTTCAAGCGGCTGTAATCCGCCTCGATAACCGCAGCAAAAAACACCGACGACAGGGCCAGAAACAGCGACACGGCCATATACAGGGTCCGGCGTGTGTCGAGTTCGTCAAGCATCGTCAGCGACAGCAGGCCGCCAATATTGAAGCAGAGCAGAATGGTCAGCAGCGTGGCGCTGTTCCTCGACAGCCGCAGGCCGAACAGGAACCATATGGCGATAAGCCCCGCCATGTAGAGCTCGTAGGGCGCCGGCTCGTAAAGCACAAAGCCGGACAGGAAGGCGCCAAGCGCCAGCGACCCCTTGGTCAGGAGGGTTGCGGCCGGGGGAGAAAATCCTTGCTGTGCGAGCGCGCCGGCCATCAATAGGCGTTTTCCGAACTGAACAGCCGGATCGGGGTCATCAGGAGAATCTTGAGGTCAAAGAGCAGCGACCAGTTCTCGATGTAATAGAGGTCGAAGGCGGTGCGTTGCTTGATCTTCTCCGCGTCGTCGATCTCGCCGCGCCAGCCGTTGATCTGCGCCCAACCGGTCACGCCCGGCTTGACCCGGTGGCGGGCGAAATATCCGTCGACCACTTCGGTGAAGACCGTGTCGTGGGAGCGGGCGTGGATCGCATGCGGGCGCGGGCCGACCAGGGACAGTTCGCCCTTCAGCGCATTGAAGAACTGGGGCAGCTCATCGATCGACGTGCGGCGGATGAAGCGGCCGACCGGCGTGACGCGCGGATCGTTCCTGGTGACCGGATTGATTGCCGTCGGATCCGACTTCTCCGTGTACATGGATCTGAACTTGTACACATTGATGATCTCGTTGTTGAAACCGTGCCTTTGCTGCTTGAACAGGACCGGTCCCTTCGAGGTCAGCTTGACGGCAATCGCCGTGACCAGCATGATCGGCGAGAATGCGACAATGCCAAGAATGCTGAAGAAGATGTCGAAGAGGCGCTTGGCAACGGAATCCCAGTCGTTTATCGGCCGGTCGAAAATGTCCAGCATCTGCACGGAACCGATATTGGAATAGGCGCGGGGCCGGAACTTCAGCTCGCTCGAATGCGCGGCGAGGCGGATATCGACCGGCAGGACCCACAGTTTTTTCAAAAGCTCCATGACACGTTTTTCCGCCGTCAGCGGCAGCGACAGGATCAGCATGTCGATGCGGGCGAGGCGAGCGAATTCCACGAGTTCCGACACGTTGCCGAGCTTCGGGTAGCCGGCGACAATGGCGGGTGACCTGCGCTCGCTGCGGTCGTCAAAAATACCGCAAATGCGCACATCGTTGTCCGGCTGCTGCTCAAGGGCACGTATCAGCTTCTCGGCGGCTTCACCGCCGCCGACGATCACCGCGCGCCGTTCCATTGTTCCGTCGCGGGCCCAGCGGCGGATGGCAAAAGCGATGAAATTCCTGCCAAGGGCGAGAAAAGCGAAACCGGACAGGAACCACGAGCCGAACCAGACACGCGAGAATTCCTGGCCGATTTTCATGAAAAAGGCCGCAGCTGTCAGCGTGGCAAAGGTAATCGTCCAGCAAATGAATATCTTGGGAAGGCTTCTTAAAGCATTGCGCAAGGAATGGACCTGATACGCATCGCTGATCTGGAACAGAAGCACCGCGAATATGGCGCCGGCGATCGAGGCAAATATGTAGGTGCTCGAATATCCGCCTTGCGGCGCGACATAGACCAGGCTGACGACGATGCCGCAGAGGCTGAGGCCGATGATCTCAAAAAGCCGCGCCATGCCGGTGATCATTACGGGGGAGAAACTCTCATCGCCCAGCTGGCTGGCGACCTGGGTCGCCAGTTTTCCAATCTTTTCAGACTGTTGATCCGATGAGTCAGTTGGCGTCTTGTCCGAGTCCACGACCTGATCGACGCCGTTGGTCTTTTTGGCTTCAATGGTTTGATATGCGGTCATGAGTCCAGCGGCATCCCTGACATTCGGGCACCACGGGTATCATAGAGCCGTTAATATTGTTTGACCGGGATGCGTGTCACCCGGGCGGTCACGCGATGCACTTTCTGTAGAACGCCACAATCTCGGCTGCCATGTTTTCCGCCGAGAAACGGGCCTTCAGCTCATCCTTGCCGGGCATCTGGCGCATGAGAGCCTGTGGTGCGCTGATTGCCTCCGCCATGGACCGTGCCAGAGCTTCAGCGTCGCCGGGCGGGACCAGGGCCTGGCTGTCGGCGCCGAATATTTCAGGTATGCCGCCGACGTGTGTCGCAATGACGGGCCGCCCCGCCGCCAGGGCCTCAAGGACCAGATAGGGCAGGGACTCCGCCCTGGAGGGCACCACCACCGTCTTGCCGCGACGAAGAGCATCCGCAATCGGCATCGCATGCTCCAGCGTGACGCGTTCGCTTTGGCCCGAAGCCTCAAGCATCCGCCGATAATCGTTCTTTTCGTCGCCATCGCCGATCATGACGGCACTCAGCGGCCTGCCGGCCAGGACCTCAGCCTTGCCGAGCGCCTCGATGAAGATGTCGGGTCCCTTGAGGCTGCGCATCATGCCGACATAAAGGAAGTCCGCGGCGTCATCCGCAGGCGAAACGTTGTCAAACTCCGGTTCGTGCAGGCCGTTGTAGACAAGCTTGTTCGGCGTTCGCGGTTTGCCGATCTTGTCGATATAGGCCTTGCGCTCGTAGTCGCTGACAAATACCAGCCCGTCGGTGAGGCGCTCGAGGAAGCGTTCGAGCGCAAAGTAGAACCGTCCGGACACTTTGGAGCGGCTGTAGTGCAGGCTGCCGCCATGCGGGGTGTAAAGGCGGGCTACGCGAGACCTTGAAACCCGCAACTGTGAGCCGACCAACCGGGTCATCGCGCCTCCCTTGGCGCCGTGACCATGGATGATGTCAGGCTTCAAACTCTTGATTTCACTCATGCATTTGAGTGCCGTCACAATATCTCCGGGACCGATGGAACGGTGCATGGGAACCCGGGTCAGGCCGAGGTCGAGATACGGCCGGACGCTGTCGAACAGCGCATCCTCATGGGCTCCGCCGGTGATGCTGTCGCACAATATTCCTATCTTGTGTCCGGCCTCATGATGGTATCTGACGAGATCGCGCACATGTCGGAATATGCCGCCGACGGGAGAGCGGAAACAATGCACGATGCGCAGGGAACCGTGATCCGACATCAAAGCCTTGACCCTTGCCGTCAGAAGAGGCGCTCGCGGACGTAGATGGTATCGCCCGCCAATATGGGATCTGAAATCGTCACGCGTCCGGTCAGGACATCGCCCTTGACCTTTCTTGTGATGTCGACATTCGATTGATTGGCGCGGGCCGTGAACCCGCCGGCGATCGCAATGGCGTTCTGCACGTTCATTCCCGGGACGTAACTGTATTGCCCGGCCGTATTGACCTCGCCCAGGATGAAGAAAGACCGGTGCTGATCGACCTGGATCGAGACGTCCGGATCGCGCAGGTAACCCTGGCGCAGCTTGCCGGCAATTTGAGTCTCGAGTTCGGACACGGTCTGGCCGCGGGCCGCGACAGAGCCTATCAGCGGGAATGCGACATGACCGGCCTGGTCGACCACATACGTGTTTGTCAGGTCTTCCTGTTCGAAAACCGTGATGCGCAGATTGTCTCCGGAATCCAGGCGGTAGGGCTGGATCACGGCCTCATGGAAGGCCTGCGGCGCGGGCCGGTAGCCCGAACAGCCGGCCACGACGAGGACAAGCCCCATCAGAAAGGCAACGGCTGTGTTTTTTCGTATTCCAAACACCATTTTGAGCGAATACTCTTTAAGGGAGCAATTATTGAACGGTTTCCGTTATCGGCCGGTTAAGGTTAATGGCGGGTAAAGTGCTGGACATTTTCGCGCCCGCAACTGCCGAATTATCGTGTTCGGGCGTAGTTGGCTGATTTTATTAATGGAATATGAAGACGGGCTTAACCCTTATGTTACCATGTTCATTTACTTGTTCGACCGACTGAAGTGGAGTGATTGCCAATGCCTGATTCGCAGTCGAGCGGCAGTGATGTAGATATCGATATCGTGCGATTGTTCGTTGCCGTGTGGGAGCGGCGGATCGCTATTGTTTCCCTGCTGCTTATTGTCAGCGTCGCGGCGTTCGTTCTTTCCGGGATGTCCTCGCCGCGCTACCGGGCGGAGGCGCGCATTCTGATTGAATCGCGCGAGTCCCCGCTTACCAGTCCTGATCAGGTGAACAGCGGCCGGGCACAGTTCCTTGACGAGCAGGGGATCGCCAGCCAGGTCGAGATCATCAATTCCACAAATCTGATCAAGTCGGTCGCCGATCAACTCGATCTGGTGGACAATCGCGAGTTCAGCTCCGCTGCGAAACCCTCGCTTGTCGAGAGCCTTCTCATCGAGTTGGGGTTTGAGAAAGACCCGTATGATGCATCGCCGGAAGAACGCTTGATCGAGCGGTTTCGCGACCATATGACGGTTTATCAGGTGGATAATTCGCGGGTTATCGTCGTCAGCTTCTGGTCCATCGACCGGCAGTTGGCGGCCCGGGCCGCCAATGCGATTGCGGAAACCTATCTCGCATTGCAGAGCGGCGCCAAGATCCTGGACAATGCCGACGCGACGGCCTGGCTGGAGCCGGAGATCTCCGATCTGCGGGAAAAGGTGCGCGAAGCCGAGGCGAAGGTCGCTCAATTCAGGGCCGATTCCGGTCTGCTGCTGGTGGACGACACGGAAACGCTCGCCACACGTCAGCTTTCGGAGATATCGTCGGAGCTCAGCCGCGTGCGCGGGGAGAAGGCAGAGGCCCAGGCGCGCGCCACCGCTGTCAGAAATGCAATCGAAAGCGGGCGTCCCTCGGAGGATTTCGCCAATCTCGTCCAGTCCGATGTCATTCAGAGGCTGCGGGAGCGTCAGGCGGCGGTGCAGGCGCAGATCGCGGATCTTTCCGTGACGTTGCTCGACCGGCATCCGCGGATCAAGGGCCTGCGTTCGCAGCTTAACGATATCGACAAGCAGATACAGGCAGAAACGCGCGGTTTGCTGAGGACCTTTGAAAACGACGCGGAAATCGCACAGTTGCGCGAGGATGAGCTGAATCAGCAGCTTGGTGAGCTGAAACTGGATTCGGCACGTGCCGGAGGCGATGAAGTCGAATTGCGGGCGCTTGAGCGCGAAGCCACGGCGCAGCGGGAGTTGCTCGAAGTCTATCTGAGCCGCTATCGGGAGGCGGCGTCGCTTTCGGACCGGGGCAATCTGCCGGCGGATGCGCGCATTATCTCCGAGGCGCTGGTTCCCACGAAGCCGTATTTTCCAAAACCGGTTCCGGTCGCGATCATTGCCGGGCTGGTGACGTTCCTGCTTTCGTCCATTGCCGTCATGCTGTTTGAGCTGTTTTCGGGCCGGGCGCTCAGGCCGGTTGACTACGGAGTGGTCGCCGTCGCGGACGGGCCGGCGACGGGGAACCCGCCCGTTGCCGATCCGGCGCCGAGCGCCGTCGTGCGCATGGAACCGGAGCCGAACATCGACGCGCGGGCGGAACCGGTGCCATATGACGACAAGCCGGCCGGGACACTCTCGGAAGAAGTCGTTCCGGATGCAGCGGTGCCCGAAACGTCCCGTGAAGAGGCCGAGGCTCCGTCTGAACCCGAAACCGGTGACGGATTCGCCGTGGAAGCCGACGTTCGGGCAGGCGCCGCGGAGCCTGATCCGCACACGGCCGAAGCCGGTGCCGAAGCACCCGTTGCCGCCAATGACGATGCCTCCGTTGAGGACGAACCGGCCGCCGGAGAGGGCATTATCGATGATCATCAGTCGGAGTACAGCGTCAGCGCGATAACCGGTCATCTGATTGCCGCCGGCACACGCCTCGCCATTATCGTGTCCCCTGAGGGTGACAAGGGATCGATGACGTCGGTCATGCTTGCGCGCATGCTGGCAAACGAGGGCCGCCAGACCCTGCTTCTCGATATGACGGGATCGGCCTGTCCGAGCCGCATGATGGTGCCGCATCCGGATCTTCCGGGCGTCACCGATGTGCTTGTCGATGACTGTACCGTTCCCGAGGCGCTGCATGCCGATCGTCTGTCGAATGCGCATATCCTTCCGCAAGGAACAACGGATCCGGTCGTCGCGATGCAGAATGCGGACAAGCTGCCCGAGGTGGTCGGTGCGCTGACCAAGGTCTATGACATCGTCATCGTCGAATGCGGCCCCGCCAACTCGGCGGGCGTCAAGCGTCTTCTCGACGGGCAGGATGTCGAGATGATCTTCTCGGTCGTGCAGCCCGACGATGACCTGATGGTCGAGTATCGCAACGATTTTTATGCAGAAGGTTTTCAGAACCTTTTGATGATGAGCCCCGGCGCGGGCGCGCCCGGCAGTCCCGACCGAAGCGCGGCCTGAATAGACCCTTGCAAAAGCTGCGGTTCAAAGGCCGGCACGTTTCAGCGGTTGGTCACCCATAGCCGGATGGCCTTGGCCAGTCTGAAAACGGCCGGGTGGTTCTTGGTGAAGCGTTTGAGATCGATCGACAGGCGGGCGGCCAGCGCGCCGACCTGCCCCAGGGGCGTCATCGCCAGGAACGTGTCGTAATGGGCCGTTTCCACATTGCACCAGGAACGCTTGAACTGTTCGTCGCCGACACCGAAATCAAAGGTATGCGCGCCTGATTCGCAGGCATCGCGTATGACCAGATAAAACAGCAATTCGCCCGGGCTTGCTGCCTCCGTCGGTCCGGTCGCAATGGAACTGAACTGGCAGATCACGTCACGGCCCTTTGTCGACAAGGCGGCGATCGCGCACAGAGAACGGTCGCGGTTACGCAGACGGATTCCATACATCTCGATCATTTTTCGATCCTGGCCGATGCTTTCCTCGGCGAGGCGATGGAAATAGGATTTCACCTGCGGATCGTCAAAAACGTCCGGCAGGCCCAAAAAGGCGAAACGCGCGGATTTCTGTTCGAAAAATTCGTCAAGCAGATCGCGTGCGTCCTCGGCTGTGCGGGCGCGGACATAGTCATATCCGCCCATTTCATCGAGGCGGCGCTCGGAGATGCGGAATTTCTTTCTGCGCCGTTTTGCGTTGCCTCGGGCGAGGACCGTCTCGAAGCCTTCATTCAGGGCCGTCTGGAATGTCGGGTTCTGGTTTTCGACTTGCGGCCAATGGGAAAACGGATGAACGTAGCCATGCCAATGTCCTGGCTGCCGGTCGAGAAAAACATAGTCGACGCCGAGCGGCAACGCGGCGATCTGCTTCCTGATCGCCAGCATTGTGGCATGATTGGCGTCATCCAGGAAATGCGTGGAGAAGATCCCGAAATTCACGTTGTTGAATGGCGTTGCTATATATCTGGCGATCTTGAAAGGACCGCTGCGGGTTGCGTATAGCGGCAAGATGAACGCGGTCTCGCCCGAATGCGCGCCGGATGTATAGGCCGCGGTGATGATAAGCGGCTGCACGCCGGTCTGCCCGATCCAGGCGCGGCACCAGTCATATGTCTGATGAATGCTGCACTCGGGAGCAGCCTCAAGCGCCCGCCAAACAGGCTCGAGAGGTTCGATTTCCCTGGTGCATTGAATAGAAAAACTGGTCGCCTCAACCGGTTTTCGCATCAATCAGTTCCCATCCCCTTTTTCCAGATGTCAGCGCGGCCGACCGCGTCAGGGCCGCCTATCTGCGCGAACAAGTGGAACCATCGTCAGTGCTACACTAACCGATTGAACTTAAAAAATTCTGATTGATGCGAATTCTGGTTAAGGCGGGGTGCCGTCTAGCGGCCTTTGCCGCTCTGTGGCCGCTCCATCCAGCGGATGATCGCCATGGCGGGCAGAATCCAAATCAGACCACTCAAGAGGAAATACAAAAGATGCACCCACCACGGCGATTCCGCCAGCCTGTAGGTCGCAATGGTGGTCGCCAGCAGCGCGTAGAGCACCACCAGCATGACCAGGGCAAATGTTCCGACGAGTTTGCGGAGGCGTAAAGGCATGCTTTCTGCTCTTCCTCTTTCCATTCCTCAACTACAGAATTTGCCGCTGCGATCAAGTCCATGGGTCGTTATGGCGCATCGGAATTCGACCCACCGCAGCCCTTATCGGGCACGGTTCGAAACGGATATTCTTTCGTTAACCCAGTTTGGAGTTTTACGGCCGCAGTTTACCATTGTGGCACGCGAATGCCGTAAAATCGCAACATCTTGAATAGGAAGGTGTTTCGGGTTCGATAGCGGGGCGCTCTCGAACTGCGGTCCAGGGAGCCACATTTGTCATTCGACACGGCAGATATCAGCCCGGTTTCAGACGGGAGACGGCCGGCGACCGAGCCGCGCCGGATGGATATCGGCTTCCTGTCCGGATGCCGCTACTTCGCCTATGAGGCGATGGAAGACGTCGCGGGTCTTTGGGCCGATCTGCAACGCGATTGTGTCGGCACGCCGTTCCAGACCTATTCCTGGGTAAAAGCCGTCGTTGCCGCGGACTGTCCGAACGAGGGCATCGGGGGAACCAGTTGCTTCCGGCCGCTGTTCGTTGTCGGCTTTATCGAAGACAAGCCCGTCGTCATCCTGCCGCTCGCCATTCGTTATGCGATGACCGGCAAACTTCTGACCTGGCTCGGTGACAGGATATCGGACTACCACGGGCCGATGGTCGACAGGGCCTATGCACCGCAATTGCCGGACAACCTGATCGAGGCGATCGCGTCTCTGATTCATTCGGCCATTCCGCAGATCGATGCCGTGCACCTGACCCGCCTGCCGTCCTGCGGACCGGATATCGCCAAGTCGTCGCGGCCTGAGGCATCGGTTCTCGCCGCCGAATACAGCTCGCATACCCTGGCGCTCAGGAAAGACTGGAAGGGTCTTTACGCGGCGACGCGCTCGTCGAAGTCGCGCCAGCGTCTGCGCTCCAAGTACCGGGCCTTCAAGGCTTCGGGCCGGGTGAGTTTCCGCAGGGTTCGCGGCAGGGAGGAGTGCCTGACGGCCGCAAGGCAGATCCTGGACTGGAAATCCGCCCAGATCGAAGAGGCGGGAAGGCGCAGCCCCTTTGGAACCGATAAAGCGCCCAGTGCGACCCGCAGGGCGATCGAGGCCGCGCTGAGCGAGACACGGGACACGTCGCTGAGGGTTTACGGTCTTTTCAGGGACGATGAGCTTGTTGCTGGCATGCTGGCATTCGTGTCGAGCCGGGTATTCTACTATTATGTTTCGGCCTATTCGCCGCAACTCGACAGCAAGTTCTCCGCCGGCATCCAACTCCTGACCAAGACGATAGAGCTTGCGGCGCGGGCGGGCTGTAAGACCTACGACCTTTTGATCGGCGACGAGAAATACAAGAACGACTGGTCCGATACCGATGTGGCGCTTTACAATTATACCCGCCCGTTCTCATTGCGCGGACGGCTGATCTGCACTCTTCTGCATGCACGCTTTTCCCTGAAAAAGAGGATCATGCATACGCCGTGGCTCGACGATTTCGGTCGTTCGACGGTCAAGGCCGTGTTCGGGCAAACCGCCCGCAAGGCCGGCGCCATTGCGGCCAATGAGCACGGTGCCGGCAAAGCGGACCAGACCGCCCTGGTGGAAGCCACCCATCCCGTTCAACACAAATCCTCCGTCAAGTGAGCGGGCGCCATGTCTGGAACCTTGCAGAACATTCATAGTCGCATTGGCGTCACCGTCAGGGTTCACCTGGACGGCGGTGATGATTATCCGCGCATGCGTTTGCCGGATATCGACTGGGTGATCCACCTTGGCACGATTTTGTTGTCTGTCCTGATTTTGGCGCCGGTCATCATCCAGCCCTGGATCGAGCCGAAATGGTTGTTTCTTGACCCTCTGACCGCCGCGGAACTCTCCGAGAATTGCTGCCGTTCCTATTACGGCTTCATATCGCTTCTGGGCGTGATGTTGTGGGTCGCGGCGGCGGCGATCTGCCTGTTTGCGGCGGTGCTGCTGCTTGCCGCGCGCAGGGCCGGCGAGGTCCTGACCTTCGCGCTGTCCGCCGGACTGCTGACGGGCTGGCTGGCTCTCGATGACGCTTTCCTGCTGCATGAGCGGGTTCTGCCCGGACTGGGTATTCCGCAAAACGCCATCCTTGCCGCCTACGTGCTTCTTGCCATCGCCTATCTGATCGCCAATTACCGCATCCTCCTGGCCAGCGACTTCTGGTTGCTGCTGGCCGGCGGAGGCGCCTTGGCTTTCAGCATGCTGGTGGATGTCGTGTTCCACAGCCTCGACCCGAATATGGTGCTGCTTGAAGACAGCATGAAGTTCGTGGGTATATGTGCCTGGGCCGCTTTCCATATCAGTGCGATGGCAAAAATCCTGATCCTCGACCGCGGGGGCAGGATATGACTTCGACACCCGTGACAGAACCGGTTGCGCTGTTGTTGGGCAATTACCGCCCGTCGCTGACACTGGCGCGCAGTTTGCGGCGACAGGGCTATCGCGTCGTGGTCGGATCGCACGGATGCGAGCGCGGATGCCAATACAGCAAGGCGGTTTCGGATATTTGGGACCATGCGCCGCTTGAGGCGACACCGGACAGGTTCGTTCAGGACCTGCGCCGTTTCCACAAGGACCATCCGGGCCTTGAGATCATATTTCCGGTGGCGGAGGAATATGTCCGCCTGATCGCGGATCACGAAGCGGCCTTTGCCGGGCTTCCGCCGATCGCCACCGTGGAGGCGGCGACGGTGCGCAAGTGCCTGGACAAACCTTACATGATGCGATTGGCGCATGAGAGCGGCGTGCCCACCGCGCCGTTTTCAACGAGTTCGAACGCCAAGGAGTTTTATGAGGCGGTCAAAAAGACGGGCTTTCCGCTGATCGTCAGGCCCTATGACTCCACAAAACGCCTTGACGGCGCGAAGGCGGTCTTCGTCGACAGCGCTGCCGAGGCGGAGCGGGCTCTCACCGAATACGGCCTCGGGCATCAGGTCCTGCTGCTTCAGAGAAAATTCGACGGCGTGCGGCACAACATCTACTTTGCCGCCGAGAACGGTGAGATCAAACGGCGACTCCATGCGGTCATCGACCGGACGGACAGCCCGGACGGGACAGGGCTTGCGGTGGAGGGCCGGACGCTGACCACCGACCATCCGCTCGTCGAACAGACAGCCGCCCTTGTCCGCGCGCTCGGCTATACGGGTATCGGTTGCGCCCAGTTCCTGCTCGACGAAGCGAGCGGACAAAGCTCCTTCCTGGAAATCAATCCCCGGATCGCGGGCAATCATGCCTTGCCTGAATTCGCCGGCCTGGAACTCGGTGCGTTCATGCGCGACCTCGCTCTCGGCCGCGTGCCCGCGGCGGCCTGCGATGAGGGAAGGGCCGGTATCCGCTACTGCTGGACCAGTGGCGATCTCATGGGCGCGAAAGTGTGCTATTTGAAAGGCCGGATCAGCCTGCTTCAGGCGTTCGGCTGGATCGCGCGGGCCATAACCGTCGGTGCGCGCTCCGACGTCCACATGGTTTTCAGCCTGTCCGATCCCGCGCCGGCGCTGCATGCGCTCCGGGAGGTCGTTCCACGCCTTGCCCGCTGGAAACATCCCGTCGTTCCACCCCGACAAAATACGATCACAAATCATACTTCTGGAAAGTCGCCATGAACACGAACGTACATGCACGCATAACGACAGAGGCAAAGGCTCTCGGCCCTGATCCGGCGGCGGCCGGGAGCGGCCGGCGCGGCGTTGTTTCCAGCAGCCTGCGCGCACAGATCGTGTCGCCGCGGGAATGGGATGAGATCGCCATCGGATTCGCCGATATTTTTCCGGAGCAGACAGCGGCCTTCAACATTGCGCGGTGGGGGCCGGACCACATCGAATGCATCCGGTTCCTGAAGAAGGACAGAACCGTTGGCGGGGCGGTCGTCTATGTTCACGCGATCCCGTTGACCGGAACCGGCATCGCCATTGTCAAATGGGGCCCGCTGTGGCGGCTGAAGGAGCGGTCCGCCAACGACGATATGTATCGCCGGATCGTTCTTGCGCTGGAGGAAGAGTATTGCGGACGCCGCAACATGCACCTGACCATCGCGCCGCAGGCCGTGCCGCCCTATGACTCTGTGGCGCTGAAGGTGATGGAAGAGCTTGGATTTGACCGGGGTGCCGGCTTTGCCGCGCCCGAGCGCTACCTTGTCAATGTCGATCTTTCCGAAGACGATCTGATGGCGAGTCTCGATCAGAAGTGGCGTTACAACCTGCGAAAATCGCGGAAAAACGATTTTGATATCGCGTTTTGTGACGATGGACGCGGATTGCAGGAATTCCTGAAACTCTATACCGAGATGATGAGCAGGAAGCAGTTTCTCGACGCCTCTGCGATCGGTTCCCTCGAGGATTTCGTTCGAAGCTGCATCGACGGCATTCGGCCGTCCATTGTTCTCGTCTCGCATGAGGGAACACCGACCGCAGGCGGCGTGTTCTTCTCCTGTGGCGAGGTGGCAAGCTACATGTTCGGCGCGACGGACGGACGCGCGCTGCGCCTCAAGGCCGGCTACGCGATGCACTGGTGGCTCGCCGAACACTATTGCCGCAAGCCCGGGGTCAAGTGGTACGACCTCGGCGGCAACGATCTCGACGCAGGCCTGCACCAGTTCAAGAAAGGCATGGTCGGCAAGAGCGGCGGCATCGTCGAAGCGCCGCCGCGCTTTCATCGCGCCGGCTCCGTGCTTTCCAAAGTGCTGGGTTCCTCGGTGTTCCGGCTTCGCGACGGCATGTCCGCCATGGAGCGTTACAAGCATGCTCTCCTGCGAAAGGCCGGCCGGTGAAGCACGGCGCATTTCGCGGCTTCCTTGCGCGCTTCTCCATCCTGGTGTCGGGCCGTCTTGCCGGGGCGGTCGCGACATTCGCGCTCAACCTGCTGATCATCCGGTTGCTCGGTGTCGATGCACTTGCCGACTATGCGGTGTTCGTTTCCATATCCGGGGTTCTGGCGGTCTGCCTGTTCCTCGGGTTCAATTCGGTTGCCTCGTTCTTTGCCGCCGAATATCACAATTCCAAGTCCTTCGATCTCCTGAAAGGGTTTGCCGTCAGGGCGATCAAGAACGGTCTGGCGGTGATCGCCGTCCTGCTGGCGGGCTTCATCGTCTACTGGACCGTCTATCCCGTCGATGTCGGGTTTGACCATATCGTCTATCCCGGCATTGTCGTGCTGACCGCGGCGGGTCTTGCGACGCTCAACCTGAACAGTGCGATACAGGTCGGGCTGAAGCGGCCGCTGGCGGGTCTGCTGCCCGATACGCTGCTGCGTCCGGCAATCCTGATCGGCGGCGCCGTGCTGCTGCTCTACGGTCAATGGATAACCGACGTCTCCGGGATCATCGCCCTGGCCTGTGTCGCGGCCTGGCTGGCGGTGGCCGCGGTGCTGGTGTGGGATGCGAACTTCCGCGGCCGCTTTCGCGAATTCGAGGGACGCGGAGAGAGCGGGCGCTGGTACCGCGCGGCGTTTCCGTGGCTGGGCACGACGCTGCTTTGGGACCACATGATCGATCTCGTCATCCTGATCGCCAGCCTGATGGCCGGATCCGTCGAAATCGCGATCCTTCACATCTGTTTCCGTTATCGGGTGCTGGCCGGTTTCGGAATGCGCACCATCCATACGCTGATGATGCCGGAGATCACGGAACAGACCCTGCGCAAGAACGCTAGCGCCCTGCGGCGTAAGCTGTTTCTGACCAATATCGCGTCGATCGGCTATTCGCTTGGCGTCCTTGCCGTGTTCGCGGTCATCGGCCACTGGCTGCTTGGCCTGTTCTCGCGAGAGGTCGAGGCGGGTTACCCGGTCCTGCTCGCCGTTACGCTGACCATGCTGGCGCGGTCGGTGTTCGGTCCGGCGCCGCTTATCCTGGCCGTTCACAATCAGCACATGGTGACAATGTTCGTCAGCCTTGCCGGCCTTGCGGTGGCGGTCCTGTGGATGGTTCTGGCCTATCCGGAGCTTGGGATCATGGCCGCCGCGTCGGGCTATACCGCCGGCAATCTCCTCGTATCGGCGGTCCTGTGGCGATATGCGCGCCTTAAAACCGGCGTCGACAGTTCCATTTTTGCGGTATTGACGCCCGCCGGGACGAGCCTTGCCCTGAAGTGATGCGATAAACCGGCTGAAAGCGGCGCTCTGCCGATGATTGCGGGGTGATGAGGCAATATGGTCCTTGCCTTCGGCCGCACTCTGCTTCACATGTCCGGAAAATCAGTCTGTTGACGGGAAGGAAGTTCATGAGCTTTGCGGAGCGTTCGGATGTTGTGAGCAGGAACCGGATTGCCGTGCGCATCTGGCTCGGCATTGTCACACTCGCGATCTTTGCGCTTGTGATTGTGGGCGGAGCGACCCGTCTGACCGATTCGGGCCTTTCGATCACCGAGTGGAAGCCGATCCATGGTGTCATTCCGCCGCTCAGCGAAACCGAATGGCAGGAAGAACTGGAACTCTACCGCCAGATTCCCGAATATCAGCAGATCAACAAGGGTATGAGCCTTGATGAGTTCAAGTTCATCTATTGGTGGGAATGGGGGCACAGGCTGCTGGCGCGCGGGGTAGGGGTCCTGTTCGCGGTGCCGCTGCTGGTATTCTGGGCCGCCGGGCGCATCGAGCAGCGCCTGAAACTGCCTCTTTTGGTGATTCTGGCGCTCGGAGGGCTTCAGGGCTTCATCGGATGGTGGATGGTGACATCGGGTCTGGTCGATCGTGTGGATGTCAGCCAGTACCGGCTTGCCACGCATCTGACGCTCGCCTGCGTCATCTTTGCCGCAATCATATGGGTCTCAAGGGGGCTTGCACCGCACAGCAGCGACCGGGCGCCGTCCGCGGGCTCGGGCGGTTTCGCCGGCCTGATAATGCTGATGGTGCTGGTGCAGATCTATCTGGGCGGGCTTGTGGCCGGGCTTGATGCGGGTCTGGCCTACAATACCTGGCCGCTGATGGACGGGGCTCTTATTCCATCCAATCTGTTTACGGCAAGCCCGGTTCTGTCGAATTTCTTCGAGAATGCAAAGACGGTCCAGTTCACGCATCGGATGTTCGGCTATCTGTTGTGGCTGGTTGTGCTCTTCCATATGGTCGCGAGCCTCATCCGCGCGCCCGGGACCACCCATGCACGGCGCACCGTGGTGCTTTTCTGTCTGGTCACCGTTCAGGCCGTCATCGGCATTGCGACCCTTTTGCTGCAGGTGCCGATGTCATGGGCGCTTGTGCATCAGGGCATGGCGCTGGTCGTTCTGGCATTTGCCGTTGCCCATTGGCGGGCGTTCACCGGCAGCTATGACCTGCCCGCTCCCGCATTCCGGCACGCGTAAACAGCACC
>NZ_CFHWAF010000069.1:15342-24410 GCF_984452065.1 Hoeflea sp.
TCCAAATCTGGCCTTTGGCGAGGCACTTTTCCGCCGGCATTCAGCTTGCCAGCATCAGATCCATGTTCTGAACGGCGGCACCGGACGCGCCCTTGCCGAGATTGTCGAGAAGGGCCACCAGATTGACGTGCGGGCCTTCAGCGCTGCCGCAAACGAACAGGCGCATGCTGTCCTTTCCGGCGAGGGCCTCGGCATCGATGCGTTCGATCGAGGCGCTTTCTTCCAGCGTGGCGACCTCGACAACGGACTGGCCGGCATAATGGGCGTTCAGGATTTCGTGAACGCCGGCAGGCGTCGTGCCGCCGCTCAAAAGGTCGAGATGAAGCGGCACCTGGACGATCATGCCCTGCGGGAAGCGGCCGACACTCGGGGAAAACAGCGGAACGCGCTCCAAAAGCCCGTGTTGCTGCATTTCCGGCAGGTGTTTGTGCCGCAGCGAGAGCGCATAGGCAAAATGCGACGCGTCGATATGCTCCGCATGCGCATCGTCTTCCATCTTGGCAATCAGCTGCTTGCCGCCGCCGGTATAGCCCGATACCGCGTTGACCGTTACCGGATAATCGGAGGGCAGGACGCCGGCCATGCGCAGCGGACGTATCAGCGCGATCGCGCCCGTCGGGTAGCAACCGGGATTGGCGACGAACCTCGCATTGGCGATCTTGTCCGCCTGGGCGCGCTCCATCTCCGCAAAGCCGTAGGTCCACCCGGCGTCGGTGCGGAAGGCGGTGCTCGTGTCGATCACGCGCGTGGAATTGCTGCCGCCCAGCATGCCCAGAGCCTGGCGCGATGCCGCGTCCGGCAGGCACAAAATGGCGATATCGGCCTCGTTGAGCCGGTCTTCGCGCATCGCATCGTTGCGCCGCTCGGCTTCCGGTATCGAGATCAGATCGATATCGTCGCGACGCGACAGCCGGGACCTGATCTGCAGTCCGGTTGTTCCGTGTTCGCCATCGATAAAAATCTTCTGTTTCATTTTCTTTCTCGATTACCGTTTCGCGTTTTCAGGATATCCCGCCGGCCCTGACCGTCTCAACGCTTCAATTGCGGCAAAATTGACATATCATTTGCGGGCACTCCCGTATAATTGTACCGGCAAAAGATTTCAATAGGTTTGGTCTTATGCGTTTGTCGAGCCGTTTCCTTTCAACGGCGAGTTTGGCGGTGGTTCTCCTTTCCGCCGGTCTGGCGGTCGCTGACGAATTGACCTTCGGTTCGCCCGAGAAACTGGGTGAGGCGCTGTTTCATGACGTGAACCTGTCGAAGAACCGCACCCAGGCCTGTGCCACATGCCATGCACCCGAGGCCGGATTTGCCGACCCGCGCGACAATGGTCACGACGGCTCTGTTTCGAGAGCCGTGTCGCTTGGCGATGACGGCGTGTCGATCGGAGACCGGAACGCGCCGACCGCCAGCTATGCGCGGTTCAGCCCGGTCTTCCAGCTGCGTACGGACGGTGAATATGTCGGCGGCCAGTTTCATGACGGGCGGGAGCCGGATCTGGAAGGGCAGGCGGGCGGTCCGCCCCTGAACCCGATTGAAATGGGCATGGAAAGCAAGGCGGCGGTGGTTGCGCGACTGGTGGAGAACGCCGACTATGTGGCCGCCTTCAAACGCCATTTCGGCGAGGATGTCTTCGATGAGCCGGAAACCGCCTATGATGCGATGACACGCAGCATCGCGGCCTTTGAGCGGACCGACTTCTTTTCGCCCTTCGATTCCCGTTACGACCGCTATCTCAGGGGCGAGGTCGCATTTACGGATCAGGAGGAACTGGGCCGGACCCTGTTCTTTTCCGACCAGTTCACCAACTGCAACCAGTGCCATCAGCTGCAGGCCATACCCGGCGCCGAGCAGGAGACGTTCAGCAATTACGAATATCACAATATCGGCGTGCCGGTGCATGTCGCGGTGAGGAAGGCCAATGGCAGCGGCGACGGCGCGGCCGATCTCGGACTGCTTGCCAACACGGCGGTCAGCGATCCCGCGCAGGCGGGAAAATTCAAGGTGCCGACGCTGCGCAACGTCGCCGTTACCGGACCTTACATGCACAACGGCATCTTTGCGAATTTGCGCACGGCCGTGGCCTTCTACAACAAATTCAACACCACGGCCCCGTCGGCGCAGATCAATCCGGAGA
Organism: Hoeflea sp.; assembly: GCF_984452065.1. Lineage (NCBI taxonomy): Bacteria > Pseudomonadati > Pseudomonadota > Alphaproteobacteria > Hyphomicrobiales > Rhizobiaceae > Hoeflea > Hoeflea sp. Next base: position 17,480 of record NZ_CFHWAF010000069.1, read on the forward strand.
CCGGCGAGGTCTGGGGCCGCACCGAGTTCGAGAATACGATTTCGGTGGAGGAACTGACCCATGGCCCGGCCCTTGAGGAAGAACGGATCGATGCACTGGTCGCGTTTCTCAAAACGCTGACCGATGCGCGCTATGAGCATCTGCTTGAAGATTAAGCGCAATCAGACGCCTTGCGGCCGGTGATCCGGGCCGCCCGATGCGGTGGACCTGGTGCCGCTGGCTGATTGGACAACCGACTGGCATCCGGAGAACATGCAACAATAATTTCTCGGCCCAGGTAAAAAAGGCGCCGCCATTGGCAGCGCCTCGTTTCCGGAATTCGCTCTTCACGCCTAGCGCTTGGAGAACTGGAAGGAGCGGCGGGCTTTTGCCTTGCCGTACTTCTTGCGTTCGACAACGCGGCTGTCGCGGGTCAGGAAGCCGCCCTTCTTCAGCACCGCGCGGAGCGCCGGCTCGTAATAGGTGAGCGCCTTGGAAATGCCGTGGCGAACGGCTCCGGCCTGACCCGAGAGGCCGCCGCCGGTGACTGTCGCCACCACATCGAACTGTCCGTCGCGGGCCGCGGCAATGATCGGCTGCTGCAGGATCATCTGGAGGACGGGCCGCGCGAAGTATTCCGAGAAATCCTTCTTGTTCACGGTGATCTTGCCGGTGCCGGGTTTGATCCAGACGCGGGCAACGGCATCCTTGCGCTTGCCGGTCGCATAGGCACGGCCGTGCTCGTCGATCTTCTGGACGTGGACAGGTGCCTGGACTTCGGCGGCTTCGGTTGCCTCGCCGAGTTCCTCGAGGGAGTTGAGTTCAGCCATGGTCAGCCATTCCTCTTGTTCTTGGCATTGAGCGCCGCGACGTCGAGAACGACCGGCTGCTGGGCTTCATGCGGGTGTTCGGAGCCTGCATAGACACGCAGGTTTTTCATCTGGCGGCGGCCGAGCGGTCCGCGCGGGATCATGCGCTCGATTGCTTTTTCAACGACCCGTTCGGGAAAACGGCCCTCGAAGATCTGCCGTGCGGTGCGTTCCTTGATGCCGCCCGGATAGCCGGTGTGCCAGTAATATTTCTTGTCGGTGTATTTGCGGCCGGTAAACACCGCCTTGTCCGCATTGATGATGATGACATTGTCACCGTCATCGACGTGCGGGGTGTAGGTGGGCTTGTGCTTGCCGCGCAAGCGCAGGGCGACGAGGGAAGCAAGGCGGCCGACGACGAGCCCTTCGGCGTCGATCAGCACCCACTTCTTCTCAACCTCTGCCGGTTTCTGCGAGAAGGTTTTCATTGATTTGCTCTTTCTTCGGACCTTTGAAGCAAAGGCTTTTCTTGTTGCTTGGTGCCGGACCTGCCGGCAAAACGAATATCGGCCCCGAGGGACCGATATTGCGAGGGTTTATAGATCAGGCGGGAAGAAGCGGCAAGGGAAAATTTGCAATATCCGTATCAGAAAATACAAATAATACAATAAGTTATAAAATAGGTATTATATTACCACACCTGTTTTCTTCTTCTCGTCCACGCGAACCCGACTACCGGCGCGGCGGGATCGAGTAGGTCCCGGTCGCGTGGGCGATGATCAAATCATCCGCCGGCGCGCGCATCTCGACATCGAACACCACCAGCGATCTGCCGAATTTGAGAATGCGGCAGATGCCGTCTATCGGTCCGGCCTCCGCCTTTCGCATGAAGTTGATGTTCAGGTTTGTCGTCACGCTCAGCGCCTCGGGACCTGCGTGAGACAGCACGCAGGCATAACCGCCGATATCGGCAAGCGTAAAAAGGGATGGGCCGGACACTGTGCCGCCGGGACGCAAATGCGCCTGCGTTGCATTCAGACGCACGGTGCATCCGCCCGCAACGACATCGACGACCGAATAGCCTGACATGGCGTCGTTCAGTTGCGGATAGACCTCCGACAGAAAAGTGTTGACCTCATCGGCCGACATCAGGGGTTGAGGTGTTTGCTTCGACATGAGGCGTGTCCGTCCGTTAGCTTCCTTTGACCGAGTTTATCGGCCTGTTGCTGGTCCAGTCATAGGTGCCGAGATCGCGCTCGCGGACCGCCTGTTTCCAGCCGACCTCCTCGGCGCGGCGTTTGAAGTTCAGCCCCTCCGGCGAGTGGCGGGTAATGCCGTCGAAGACCGTGGCGAACATCTGCGTCTGATGCAGTCCCATGGCCTCGATCGCCTGATTGACCACGAGCTTTTGCATCATGAGCTGGTTTTTCGGCACTCCGGCAATCCGTTCGGCAAGGGCGTCGACCTCGTTGTCCAGCCGGTTTGCCGGAACCGATTTAAGCACCAGCCCCATATTCTCGGCTTGCGTACCGTCGATCGTGTCGCCGGTAAAGAGCATCCGCTTGGCCTTTTCCGGCCCCAGGCGATAGACCCACATCGCTGTGGTCGGGCATCCCCAGACGCGGGTCGGCATGTAGCCGATGCGGGCATCGTCGGCCATGACGATCATGTCGCAGCACAGGGCTATGTCGGAGCCGCCGGCAACGGCAAATCCATGCACCTTAGCGATGACCGGCTTATGGGAGTTCCAGAGCGACATGAAGCGCTGCGTATTGCGCATCATGAAGGTGTAGTCCTTCATCGGGTCCCAGGGCATGTCCTGGGTTGCTTCAAAGCCTTTTCCCTCACACGCTTCGGCATAATAGGCGAGATCGTAGCCGGCGCAGAACCCTTTGCCGGCCCCTGAAAGAACAATGACATGAACGCGCCCGTCGTCATTGGCGGCAGCCACGGCCGCCTCCAGTTCCCGGGGAAGATCGTCGTCGATCGCGTTGAGGACATCGGGACGGTTCAGCGTTATCCTGCCGATGCGGCCATCCGTTTCGAATAGAACTTTCGCCATCATCACCCTCTCGCGCGGATGCTGTCGTTCGCTAACGTTGACGTAAACGTAAGGGTATGCGTCGCGCTTGCCAAGTCGCATGACGGCAATATACCAAGGAAAGAGGCAAGCATGCCGACGCAAGCCAACGGAGGAACCGGGATGTCGGAAACCGCAGCCGCCAACAGCAACGATCAGGATGCGCTGGTTGTCAGCCAGCTGGCCGACGGCATCCTTCGGCTGACGCTCAACAATCCGCCCGCCAACGCGCTTTCGATTGCGATGATGGAGGCCCTCAAATCGGCACTTGACGGTGCCGGCTCCAACCCGGAGGTTCGTGTCATTGTTATCGCTGCGTCCGGAAAGCTGTTCAGCGCCGGACATGATCTGAAGGAGTTGACGGCCCACCGGTCGGATGACGATCGCGGCCGCGCGTTCTTTGAAAAGACGATGCGCCTTTGCTCCGAGCTGGTGATGGCCATCACCGGCCTGCCCAAACCGGTCATCGCGGAAGTCGGCGGGCTCGCCACGGCTGCCGGATGTCAGCTCGTTGCCACATGCGACCTGGCGATATGTACCGATACCTCGCAGTTCTGCACGCCCGGCGTGAATATCGGCCTTTTCTGCTCGACGCCGATGGTGGCGGTATCACGCGCCGCGCATCGAAAACAGGCGATGGAAATGCTGCTGACCGGAGAACCCATCGATGCCTCGAGCGCGAAGGAATTCGGGCTGGTCAATCGCATCGTTCCCAAAGAATATCTGCGAACCGTGACCGACAAATATGCGGCCGTGATCGCTTCCAAATCGGCGCTGACGCTGAAGATCGGCAAGGAAGCCTTTTACCAGCAGCTGGAGCGGCCGCTGAGCGAAGCCTATGACTATACCGCGCGGGTCATGACCGAGAACATGCTGGCGCGGGACGCGGAAGAGGGCATCAACGCCTTTCTGGAAAAACGCGAACCCGAATGGAGCGACCGTTAGGCCGGGCTCTGTTGCCGAGAACGGAAGGGTTCGCCTCTAACGCTGATCGTCGTCGGTCCGCTGCTTGCATTCCAGAACCCGGCACTGACGCGTGTCCCTCGCGGGGACATAGGCCGTGGCGCCGTATTCGCCGCTCGAGCAGAAGCGTCCGTTTGAAACGTAGATGTCGTAAAGGGTGAGGTCTGCGATACGCGGCGATGGATACCGCAATATGGCTGCATTCTCTTCCTTGAGGATCGCCTGGATACGCTCGCATGTCAGCGTCGGCGTCGCATATCGGTTCAGTGCATGGGCGGGCAGGCTGATGGCCACAAGGCAAAGACACAGTGTCAGTCTTTTCATTTTCCCGTCTCCCCCTCTCTATTCTTTGCTTGGCAGCAGGCCGCCATGACCCTATCGTGCCGCAAAGTGGCTCAGGCGCAAACACCGTGTTCCGGTCCCACTCTCCGGCACCTTGCGTGCGCGACTTTTTATTCGATCCGCGGCCAAGTGTACAGGCGAAGCGTAAAATCAAGTGACACCGATGGACCACGATCACTATACGGACGACTATGTTGCCGAAATCCTGCATTCGGTGAAAACCATCGCCGTTGTCGGGGCCTCACCCAGGGAGGTGCGGCCGAGCTGTTTCGTGGTGAAGTATCTTCTGGCGAAGGGCTATGTCGTCATCCCGGTCAATCCGGGTCATGCGGGCAGGGACATTCTGGGCCAGACGGTCTATGCCGGCCTTGCCGATATTGCGCAGCCCATCGATATGGTCGACGTCTTTCGCGGGTCCGACGCTCTTTCGGGCATTGTCGATGACATGCTTGAACTCGATCCGTTGCCGAAGGTCCTGTGGTCCCAGTTGAGGGTGCGGGACGATGCGGCAGCGCGCAAGGCGGAGGCGGCGGGTATCCGGGTCGTGATGGACCGATGTCCGAAGATCGAGTATGGACGCCTGTCGGGCGAGATCGGCTGGACCGGTGTCAACAGTCGCGTCATCTCGTCGAAAAAGCCCGCCGTGCAGGCCGGATTCCAGGCTCTGGGCATCCGAAGTCCGGTGAAATGAGTTTCCAGGCCCGTGCCGATCGAAGGGCCGGCGTTTCCGAATTTGAAGCCGCGTGCGCAAAAACTTCTTTGACCTTGCCGTAATCCTACGGGATAACCCACTATCCGAACCATCAATCCGGAGGGGATTATCATGCCGAACAGCGAACCGGGCTTCAGCACCCTTGCCATCCATGCCGGCGCGCAGCCGGATCCGACGACGGGTGCGCGCGCGACGCCGATCTATCAGACGACCAGTTTCGTATTCGATGACGCCGACCACGCTGCCTCGCTGTTCGGGCTTAAGGCCTTCGGAAACATCTACACACGCATCATGAACCCGACCCAGGCCGTTCTCGAGGAGCGCATTGCCGCGCTTGAGGGCGGCACTGCCGCGCTCGCGACGGCGTCGGGCCATGCGGCTCAGCTCCTGGTGTTCCACACCATCATGCGGCCGGGCGACAATTTCCTTGCGGCCAACAAGCTTTACGGCGGCTCCATCAATCAGTTCGGCCATGCGTTCAAGAATTTCGACTGGCATGTACGGTGGGGTGATCCGGCCGATCTGGAAGGGATCGAAAACCAGATCGATGAACGCACGCGCGGCATTTTCATCGAGAGCCTGGCAAATCCCGGCGGCACGTTTGTCGATATCAAGGCGATTGCCGATATCGCGCACAAGCACGGCATTCCGCTGATCGTCGACAACACCATGGCGAGCCCTTATCTGCTGCGCCCGATCGAGCACGGCGCCGATATCGTGGTTCATTCAATGACCAAGTTCATCGGCGGTCACGGCAACTCGATGGGCGGCGTGATTGTCGATGGCGGCACGTTCGACTGGTCGGCCTCGGCCAATTACCCCATGCTGTCCGAGCCGCGCCCGGAGTATGGCGGGATCGTGCTGCACGAGACCTTCGGCAACTTCGCCTTTGCAATTGCCTGCCGGGTCCTTGGCCTCAGGGACCTCGGACCTGCAATCGCCCCGATGAACGCCTATCTGCTTTTGACAGGGGTCGAGACGCTGCCGTTGCGCATGCAGAAACACTGCGACAACGCGCTGGAGGTGGCGCGCTGGCTGAAAAACCACGACAAGGTCGCCTGGGTGTCCTATTCCGGCCTCGAGGACGATGACAACCACGCGCTTATGAAGACCTATTCTCCCAAGGGAGCGGGCGCCGTTTTCACATTCGGCCTCAAGGGCGGCTACGACGCCGGCGTCAAGTTTGTCGAAGCGCTCGAAGTGTTCTCGCATCTTGCCAATATCGGCGACACCCGATCGCTCGTCATCCATCCGGCCTCCACAACGCACCGCCAGCTTTCGCCTGAACAACAGGTGGCCGCCGGCGCCGGTCCGGATGTTGTTCGCCTGTCAATCGGTATCGAGGATGTGGCCGATATCGTCGCCGATCTGAACCAGGCCTTGCACAAGGTCTGATATCTCAATCCGCACCTGCCTCAAGGGCCCGGCCGCGCTTGTCGCGCCGGGCCTTTCGCTTGAATGGGGACAGGCTCCCAATCACGGGTTCTGCCTTTTCCACCATGATGCGCCACTGCATGTTCTCCTCCATGTTGTGCAAAAAGTGGAAGCCTCACACTGTCCGAACACAAATCACCCCAGACAATTGAACGGTCCCCAACATCAGCGCCTCGGTGAGGCGAAAGGGGAAACAAACAACATCCCCGGCAAAGCGCAAGGGACCGCCAAAACCGACACGACCCGCCGTACGACGCGCCGTCATCGCCGCCCTCTCGCCAAAGCCGCCGCCAGTAAAATGCCCACACTGCCTCACAACGATCAAAATCGCTGAACAACAGGACAAAATCGCAAAAACTTCAGAAGCAGGACAATAGGTCATGTTGGCTGTGTTTTTTGAGACACCTGTCGAGAATGCCTCCGGATAGAATTGGCATTCAAAACATGGCTAGAGCGAGTTGTGATTAGATTGAAGCATTTGATGGCGGAAAATCGGTTCACTCGGCAAGGCGCGTCGCGCAGCGCGATGTGGTGCATCGGGCAAGCGGCGCAACGCTGCCGATGGGCCGATTTGCCGCCACCCCTGAAAGGACTGTCGTGTTGAAATTCAGA
>NZ_CFHWAF010000070.1:0-23835 GCF_984452065.1 Hoeflea sp.
TGCTGCTGATTGCAGCCAATCAGGACACGGTGTTCAAACGACTCTCCGCCGCGATGGGGCACCCGGAGCTAGCCGAAGACCCGCGCTACGCGACGCACGCCGCGCGGGGCGATTGTCAGGTGGAACTCGACGGTCTGATTAACGACTGGACCAAAACGATCCCATTGGCAGAGCTTCAGGGCAAGATGGACGAGGCCGGCGTGCCATGCGGCTTGATCTACAGGGCCGAAGACATGCTCGAGGATCCCCATTTCAAGGCACGCGATGCGATTGTCGATGTGGAGCATCCCGATTTCGGCACGATGAAGATGCAGAATGTGGCGCCGCGCCTGTCCGATACACCGGGGTCGGTCCGCCATGTTGGGCCGGAACTCGGGGCGGACAATGCCTATGTGTTCGGGGAATTGTTGAACATGGATGATGAGGCGCAGGCAAAGTTGAAAAGCGCTGGGATCATCTGACGGCATGACGACCCAAGTGACACAGCCTGGCTTGCAATTCCTCTCGGTCGCGGAAGCGGCCGAGACGCTGGGCGTGTCGCGGCTGAAGATCCGGGAGGCGGCAGCGAAAGGCATGCTTCCCGCGAGATGGGACAATGAAAAACGGCTGCGTGTGGATCTGACCGGCATCACGGCAGAGCAGATCGAGACGTCGAAGAAGTCAGTGTCTCAGTCGGCTTTGATGGACTTGCTGTTTGATGAGGTCGAGGAACTCCATGAGGCGTTGCTGTCCCGGGACGCGGAAACAGATGCTTTGAAAGGCCTTGCAGAACGGCAGGCAGCGGCCTTGGACGACGCGGCGGACCGAATGGAGCGCGATGCGGCTGAGAAGGCACGGCTTTCCGAACTTCTGGCGCGGGCCATGGCGCATCTTGAGCGAGAGCCTGCCGTGCAAGGCGATGATCGTCTGACAGACATCCCAGAGCGTGCCTTGCAGCATCTGGAGACAACCGGAGATCGGCTTGAAAGCGCGCTGGCGCATTCCGGGCGGATGGACCAATTGTTGGACCGCGCCTTGCAGGCGGGTGAGCGGCTGGAAGGCAAGCTCGCTGTGCAGGAACAAGAGATCAAGGCGCAAGGCCAAGCCTTGGACAAGGCGCTGGCGATGTCGGAGCGCGCGGTTGCCTTGGCAAACACCGCACCGCCCCGAAAGCGGTCCTTCTGGCACTGGCTCAGGGGTCAATAACCGGCGGCAATACAGAAATTTGACAGGGAGGTTCAGCACAAAGATGTCAGGTACCGATGAACTAATTCGCCAATACGAGGCGCGGCTTGAGGCCTTTGAAGAGCGCTTGCGCAAGATTGAATCAGGCAGCGGGTCCGCGGCGTCTTCCTTGGCGCGCACCTCACTGCGCCCCGGCCCGCGCCGCGCGGGGTTGCGGTTGGGCGTTGATGTGGGCGGCACGTTCACCGATCTGCTCTTGCTCGATGAAAAGCAGGGCCGGACGTATACGGCCAAGGTGCCCTCGACCCCTGCGGATAGCTCGATCGGTGTGCTCAACGGGATCGACAAGATTTGCCGGCAGGCGGGGATTTCCCCCACTGACATTACCGAAGTGCTGCATGGGACGACGGTTGCCACGAACACCGTGCTGACGAACTCGGGCGCTTTGGTGGGCCTTGTGACAACCAAGGGCTACAAAGACACGCTGCAAATCGCGCGCTCTTTCGTGCCCGGTGGTCTTGGTGGTTGGGTGATCTGGAACAAGACCGCCCCGCTTGCGCCGCTGGAGCTGACGATTGAAGCGGATGAGCGCATGGATGCGCAGGGCAATGTGCTAGTGCCTTTGAACGAGGAGCAGATCCGCAAAGATCTGAAAACGCTTCTGGGATCGGGGATCGAGGCACTGACGATTGCTCTCTTTAACAGCTACACCAATGATGCCCACGAAAAGCGGATTGCGGAGATTGCGAAAGAGATTGCGCCGCATATCCCGGTGAGCACCTCGGCGGCGGTTATGCCTGAGATGTACGAATATGAGCGCACGGAGACGACGGTGGTGAACTCCTATGTGCGCCCCGTGGTGGCGAAATATGTGGACAATCTGCAAAGCGAATTGCGCAAGCGGATGGGCGATGATGTGCTCTTGCAGATCCTGCGCTCTGACGGTGGGCTCAGCTCTGCCCAAGGGGCGATGGACCAGCCCGTGAACCTGCTGATGTCCGGCCCTGTGGGCGGTGTGTCTGGCGCGCTTTGGATCGCCAAGCGGGCGAATTTCGCCAACCTGCTGACCTTTGACATGGGCGGCACCTCCACCGACGTGGCACTGATTCAGGACGGCGTGGCCCGCACCCGCCGCGAAACCCGAGTGGGCGATGTGACCATACGTGCCCCTTCGGTTGACGTGCGGACGGTTGGTGCGGGTGGTGGCTCCGTCGCCTATGTGCCGGACCTGACAAAGGCCTTGCGCGTTGGCCCGCAATCTGCCGGCGCCGATCCAGGACCTGCGGCCTATCAAAAGGGTGGCGAGGAACCCACCGTGACCGACGCCAATGTCGTGCTCGGCTATCTGCCCTCAGATGCCAAGCTAGGCGGCGACATGGATATCAGCCGCGCAAAGGCAGAGGCCGCGGTCAGGAAGATCGCCGACGCTTTGGGCAAGTCGGTAGAAGACGCGGCTGAAGGCATTATCTCTATTGTGAACGAGAATATGTGCGGCGCTTTGCGGCTTGTCTCGGTCGAGCAAGGCTACGACCCGCGCGATTTCGCTCTGATCGGCTTTGGTGGCGCTGGCCCGCTTCATGCCAACGCGCTGTCGCGGCTGATCAATTCATGGCCTGCGATTGTGCCGCCCGGCCCCGGCGTTCTCTGCGCCTATGGCGATGCGACGACCCGTCTGCGCAACGAGGCGAGCCAGACCTTCGTGACGTCTATCGCGGCCACATCGGATCGCGAAATTCGCGGGATGCTCGATGATCTGGCACAAAGCGCGGGCCGTGATCTGACGGCCGAAGGTGTAGCGGCAAGCGAACAAGAGGTCTTCTTCCAGATAGACATTCGCTACAAAGGCCAGGGCATGAAGCTGACGATTGACGTCACTCCTGCGGACTTTGACCGCGAGGGCCTTGCTGGCATCACCCACCGCTTTGATGACGAGCACGAGCAGCTCTTTACCTTCGCGCTGGATGCGGAACACGAGCTGGTCGGTCTGCGCGCCGTAGTTCAGGGCGCGGAAAAGAACTTCATAAACCCCGATGCGCGCGGAGGCGGCAAGGATGTCTCCGCCGCCAAGGTCCAGTCCACGCGCCTGTACGCAGATGGCGCATGGCGCGAAGGCTACATTTATGACCGCGCCAGGCTGCAACCGGGCAACCATGTGCCGGGGCCAGCGGTGGTGACAGAGATGGACTCCACTTCCGTCATCCTGCCCGATCATGTTGGCGTCATTGATGACGTGGGCAACATCCTGATCTGGCCAGCAGATCACCCGAACGCACGCTAAGGAGAACAAAAATGGTTGCTCAAATCATCGAAACCGATACCAAACCTTTCTTTCGTGTGGACGTAGACCCGATCACGCTCGACATCGTTGAGAACGCCCTTCGCAATGCCCGCAATGAGATGGATGCGGTTTTGTTCCGCACCGCCATGAGCCCCGGCATCCGCGAACAGCACGATGCTTTCCCCATGATTGCCAACCAAGAGGGCAAGATGGTCGTGGGACAGTTCGGCTCGTTCCTCTATGGCTTTATTAACGGCTATGACGGGACAATTGAGGATGGCGATATCTTTATCACCAACGATCCCTATTCCTGTAACGGTGCGGTCAGCCACCTGAATGACTGGCTGCTGATGATGCCGATTTACCACAATGGCAAGCTGGTGTCTTGGGCCGCCATGTTCGGTCATATGACAGATGTGGGCGGCAAGGTGCCCGGCTCGCTGCCGACCGATGCCAAAATGATCTATGAGGAAGGTGTGATCGTTCCGCCGACCAAGATCTATCGCGGCGGGGATTTACAGACCGAAATCCTCAACATCATGCTCGCCAACACGCGGATGCCGGAGTGGAACAAATCCGACTTCTTCGCGATCATCGCCGCTTTGCGCCTCGCTGAACGGCGGGTGCGTGAGAATATCGACCGCTTTGGTGCAGACACCTATATCAGCGCCATGTGGGACATGCTGGACCGCAACAAGGCGGCCATGTCCGCGATCATTCAAATGATTATTCCCGAGGCGGTGGATGGCAAGAAAGCCTATTTCGAGGATTGGATTGACGATGATGGGATGGGCAATGGCCCGTACAAGATCGCCTGTCACCTGCACCGCGAGGGGGAGATCGCCTATTTCGATTTCACCGGTTCTGACCCGCAATCGTTCAGCTCGATCAACTTCCTGCTCAATGAAGAGATGTTCAAGATGTTCTTCGGGGCCTTTACGATCAACCTCTTTGACCCGCAGATCCTTTTTAACGACGGGTTCTACGACCTTGTGGATGTGCATATCCCCGAAGGCTGTATCCTCAAGCCCAAAAAACCCGCCGCGCTGTCCTGCCGGACCCATATGCTGGGTCGGATATTTGACCTGATGGGGGGCCTTTTGGGCCAGGGCGCGCCCGACGCGCTCAATGCCGCTGGCTTCTCGGACAGCCCGCATTTCATGTATTCGGGCTTTGGAGCGGACGGTGAATGGTATCAGCTCTTCCAGATCGGCTTTGGCGGTGTGCCGGGGCGGCCAGCGGGCGATGGGCCGGATGGGCATTCGATGTGGCCCGCCTTTACCAACGTGCCCAATGAGTTCCTTGAGGCCTATTTCCCGCTGCGCATCCGGGAATACGCAACGATCCCCGACAGCGGCGGCGCGGGCCTGCATCGCGGCGGCAACGGCATCACCATCGCCTATGAGACGCTCGAAAAGGGTGAGGTGTCGATCCATGATGATCGCTGGCTCACCTATCCGTGGGGTGTCAATGGCGGTGAGCCGGGGATGCGTTCGACCAAGCGGCTCATACGCGCCGATGGGAGCGAGGAGAACATTCCCTCCAAATGCGACCGCATCGCGGTGGAGCCGGGCGATATGCTCTACTTCAACACATGGGGCGGCGGTGGCTGGGGCAATCCGCTGGAGCGCGACCCCGAGCTGGTGCTGACGGATGTGAACCGGGGGCTTGTCACCGTTGAAGGAGCAAAGCGCTATGGCGTCGTCATCAAAGCGGGCAAGGTGGACAAGGCGGCCACGACCAGGCTGCGCAAGTCGATGGAGGGCAAGGTCTCGGCGGAACTCTTCAACCGTGGCTTTACCTCGATTGATGAGCTCAAGGCCCGCTGCCTGAAAGAAACCGGGTTCGAAGCACCGCTTGCACCGGTCTTCAGCAACCAGCTTGCACGCGCGGCTGAGTGATGTCGGACAATCTGGATAAAAACTACGAAAAGGCGGGCTACCATGCCCGCCAATCTTGGGGCGCGCGCCCGGCGCTGGTCTTGATCGACTTTGCCAATGCCTATTTTGATCCTGAAGCGCAACTATACGGTGGCGAGGGTTGCCAGACGGCGCTCGATAACGCGGCCATTCTGGCAGATGCGGCACGGGCGGCTGGCGTTCCGGTGATCTTCACCGAGGTAAAATACCAGCCCGGCGGCGGCGATGGCGGGGCGTTTTACGCCAAGGTGCCTGCTCTTTCCTGCTTTGACGCAGGGACCGAGACGCAAAAGCTCGCACCCCCTTTGCAGGTCATGGACGACGATATCGTCATCACCAAGCAATACCCAAGTGGCTTCTTTGGCACCTCACTGGCATCCACATTGCACTTCATGAAGATCGACACGCTTGTGCTGACCGGGGTCACCACTTCGGGCTGTGTCAGGGCCACCTGCATAGACAGCATCAGCCACGGCTTTGTGACTTTAGTCGTCGAAGATGCGGTTGGCGACCGGGCGGAGGAGCCCCACCGCGCCAATCTGTATGACATGAGTGCCAAATACGCGGATCTGCTGACCACGCCGCAGGCGACGGAGTATTTTCAACAGCTTACGACTTAATCCAACGGGAGGACTATCCATGAAACACCTTTTGACAACCGCTGCGGCCGCTTTGGCTCTTGCCACTCCGGCTATGGCCGATATGGACGCGGCAAAGGCGCTGGTGGAGAAATACAGCCAACTGCCGACCTTTGAAGCGCCCGGGCCCGCCTTTGACGCAAAGGCCTGCATGGCCGGCAAAAAGATGTTTGTCGTGCCGCTGACCAACGCCAACCCTTTCAACGCCGCGATCAGCCAGGGTTTTATCGACGCGGCTGAAATGGTGGGTTTTGAGTTGCGCGACTGGGAAACCCAGATGGACCCGGCGGGCTGGATTCAAGGCATCAACACCGCCGTCGCCGAGGGTTTTGACCTGATTGACCTTCAGGGCGGCTTGCCACCGGAATTCCTGGTGCCACAGATCACCGAAGCCCAAGGCGCGGGCGTCAAAGTCACCGCGACCCACAACTGGGATGCCACCACGCAGCCTACGCCGGAATTCATGGATGGGGCCGCCAACACGGACTATGTAACCATCGGAGAGATCATCGCCGCCTGGACCATTGTCCAGACCGAAGGCAAGGTGAATGCGCTGGTGCTTGGCCCGGATGAAATCACCCCCACCGCACCGCTGCGCGATGCCATCCTCGGCTATCTGAAAGACAACTGCCCCGATTGCCAGACAAGCTATATCAACGTACCCGTGACAGACTGGGCAACAAAAGGTCAGGGCGTGGTGCAAACGGCACTGCTGGCGGACCCGTCCATCAACTACGTGCTGCCGGTCTACGATTCCATGAGCCAGTTCATCGTGCCCGCAATCCAGATTGCAGGGTCCTCGGCCAAGATCGTCAGCTACAATGGTACGCCCTTCGTGCTCGACATGATGCGCGACGGTGACATCGTTGAGATGAATGTGGGTGAAAGCCTGGGCTGGGTCGGCATGGCGGGCACCGATGCGAACATGCGCCTGCTCTGCGGCATGGATCCTGTCGGCACGCTGAACACGCCTGCCTATATCTTCACCGATGAAAACGTGGCGAATGCGGGCAACCCGGCGACGTTCAATGACGGCTATGGCGATGTGCATATCGCAGGCTTTAAAGAGCTTTGGGGTCTTGAGTGACACAAACGTTGAATATTGGCGGCTCCCCCTCCGGGGGGAGCGCTCTTGAGATCAGCCATCTGTCGAAACATTTCGACGGCGCTGTGGCGCTGGATGATGTCGGCTTACAGGTCGCGCGGAGCGAGGTCCATGGGCTGCTGGGATCGAACGGTTCGGGCAAGTCGACACTGATCAAGGTCTTGGCCGGGTTTCACGACCCTGAGCCGGGGGCCGAAATACGGCTTTATGGCGATAAGCTACCTTTGCCGGTCTCGGGCGCGCGGGCCCGCGAGAAGGGCCTTGCCTTTGTGCATCAGAATCTGGGCCTGATCCCAACCTTGTCCGTCACAGAAAACCTGTTTCTCAACCAGCTGGCGACCGAGGAAAGCTGGTCGCTCAACTGGGCGCGGTTGCACGATGAAGCGTCCAGGATCTTTCAGAAATTCGGGCTCGCCTTTGACCCACGCGCCTTGGTGGCGCAGCTCACCCCGGTGCAGCAGGCTCTGCTGGCCATCGTGCGTGCCTATGAAGAACTGCGCCAGGCCAGTGCCGCCCATGGCGACCGCCCCGGCGTGCTGGTGCTTGACGAACCCACCCCTTTCTTGCCTGGATCCGGCGTAGAGCAATTATTCCGCCTGGTTCGCCAATGCACCGATCTGGGCGCAAGCGTGATCTTTGTCAGCCATGATGTTGACGAGGTGCGCGAGATCACCGACCGGGCCACCATCCTGCGCGACGGCGTGTTGATTGACACGGTTGATACAGCCAGCACAAGCCATGACGGCTTTGTAGAGCGGATCGTTGGCCGCAGCCTGCAAACCTATGCGGGCGGGGCCAAGCAGTTGCACAGCCCGGCCACCCGCGTGGGCGTCACGGATCTCGCGGGGCCGGGCATTGGCCCACTCAGTTTTGACATGACGCAAGGTGAAATCCTTGGGCTGACAGGCTTGATCGGCTCGGGCTGTGACGATGTGCCTGCCATGATCTACGGCGCGCGAGAAGAGGCGACCGGGCGTCTGGAATTAGACGGCACGGGGAAATCCATCGCGACGTTGACACCAGAGGAGGCGTTGGCCTGGGGGCTTGCATATCTTCCGGCGGATCGTTTGGGAGCAGCTGGTGTGGGGTCGCTGCCGGTGGGCGAGAATGTCGCAATGCCGGTCTATGAGACCCTTGGGGTGGGTGCCTGGCTCACCGATCAGGTCATCAACCGGCATGCCCGAACCCTCGGTGCGCAAGCCGAGGTTAAGCCCAATGTGCCGGAACTTCCCTTGTCCGCCCTCTCAGGCGGCAATGCACAAAAGGCGTTGATGGCCAAGTGGCTCCAGATCAAACCCCGCCTGCTGCTGTTGGATGAGCCGACCCAGGGCGTTGACGTGGGTGCCCGTCAAACCCTGTGGGATGCGCTGGATGCGGCGGCAGCGAACGGAACGTCGGTTTTGATCGGCTCGACCGACTATGACCAACTGGCACAAATCTGCCATCGCGTTCTGATTTTTGCCCGTGGCCAGATCGCGGATGAACTGACCGGCACCGACCTGACGAAAGAAACAATTGCCGAGCGGTGCTATCACTCAACGGCGGCAATGGCCTGAGGAAAACAATGGACAATTACGAAGACCGGGTCGCGGCGCTTGAGGCGCGCATTCTAGAGCTTGAAGCCATGAACGAGGCGCGCGCCGCGCAGCCTGAGTTCAGTTGGAAAAGCTGGTTCGAGAAATACGGCCTGCTGGTGGCCTGGGTTGCGGTGATCCTGATCTTGGGCGCGTTCAAGCCGGCACAAATGTTTGTCTGGAACTCCTATGCCACAATGCTGGGGTCAAACGCGATGGTCGTGGTGCTGACGCTGGCTTTGATCATCCCGCTGACCACAGGGGATTTTGACCTTTCCGTCGCCGCCACCATGGGGCTGAGTTCCATGCTGATTGCGGTCTTGAACGTGCAGTTTGGTCAACCGATTTTCGTGTCAATCATCGTAGCCTTGCTGGCCGGGGCGGCTGTCGGAGCGATCAATGCGTTCTTTATCGTCTATTTCAGGGTATTCTCTCTCATTGTGACCCTGGGCACGGGCTATTTCGTCGCCGGACTGATCCTGTGGGTGTCCGACAGTGGCACAATTGCGGGGGTGTCCATGGGGCTTGTCAAAGTGGTAATCCTCACCCGGTTTCTTGGTATCCCGGTGGGTTTTTACTATGCGCTGATCCTGACCGGTGCAATCTGGTATCTGTTTCAATACACGAGCCTTGGAAGACGCCTCTTGTTCGTTGGTCGCGGGCGCGAGGTTGCGCGGCTTTCCGGCGTCAATGTTGACAGGATGCGCACCGGCGCGCTGATCGCCTCCTCCGTGCTGGCCGCGTTTGCAGGCGTGCTTTACACAGGTATGCGGGGTGCTGCTGACCCGTCCTCGGCCTTGGCCTTTTTGCTGCCAGCCTTCGCGGCTGCCTTCCTCGGCTCCACAGCGATCTATCCCGGTCGGTTCAACGCAATTGGGGCGTTCGTAGCTGTCTATTTCCTATCCACTGGAATTATGGGATTGAATTTCCTGGGGGTGAGCAGCTTTGTGACAAATCTGTTCTATGGTGGCGGATTGGTTTTGGCTGTTGCCATCTCGCAACTCATCAGGGGTCGAAAGCCGATGGACTGATGGAAAACATGACGATTTCGGCTCCTGGAGCATCGGGCGATCATATTGAAAAAGGGAATCCGAGCGCATTCCAAATCGCAAGAAATCCACGCATGAAAAGCCGGTTTCTTGCAAAATCCAATACTCTGAAAAAGTCAAACGGCAGGACTTCGCCTTAGAGCGATCTGTGATTGTCTTGATAGATGGCAAGGCGTCCCCTCTTAACCTTTCAACCAGGCAAGCGTGGCATCCGTATCGCCGCCCGGCGGCTTGTATTCGGCGCCTAGCGGCATCTCCCAGCCAAGCTCCTCGATCAGGCTGAAAATATGGGGATAGGAAAGCTCTCCATGATCCGGGGCGCCGCGGTCCGGCACGCTGGCGAACTGGATATGCCCGATCACCGGCAGGAGGTTCTTCAGCCGGTGCGACACGTTCCCCTCGATCATTTGCACGTGATAGCAGTCGAACATGAGGCGGAGGTTCGCCGAGCCGACCTCTTCGATGATGGCGCGCGCCTGGTCGGTGGAGCCAAGGAAATAGCCAGGCGCGTCGTAGGGATTGAGCGGCTCGATCAGAATCCCGATGCCCAAGGGCGCGGCCCGTTCGCAGGCGTAGGCAAGATTGGTGACAAATGTCCGGTGCGCATCGCCGCCATTCGCAAATCCGGACATCACGTGGATCTTGCCCGCGCCGACCCTGGTGGCATAGTCCACCGCCCGATCGATGGCGGCATGCGCCTCGACTTCTCGCCCCGGCAGCGCCGAGAGGCCGTTCTCGCCCCCCGCGACATTGCCCCGGACCGTGTTGATCCCGAGCATCGGAAGGCCGGTTTCGTCAAGCGCGGCGCGCACCTCCGCGGCCGGGATTTCGTAGGGCCAGTGGCACTCGACGGCGTCAAAGCCAGCGGATTTCGCGGCGCGAATGGCATCCGGCAGCGGGCGGTCAGCCCAGAGGAAGCCGAGATTGGCTGAGAACTTCATGGGTCCCACTCCACATCGAACTTGGTGACCAGGTCAGAGACCTCGGTCGCGGTCAACATGCGCGGGTTCATCCCGCGGGTAAGCAGCGCGAGACGTGCCGTGTCCTCGAGTTCCTCGATCGCGTTGCAGGCGGCCTCGACATCCTTTCCGGCCACCACCGGGCCATGGTTCGCAAGCATGACCGCCGAGCGCCTGCCGGCAAGGCCCCGAACCGCCTCACCCATGGCCGGATCGCCGGGGAGGAAGAGGGGAAGGAGTTTGACCTTGCCGAGCTTCATGATGCCGTAAGGGGTGAGCGGGGGCAGGAAATTGTCCCAATCAGCGTCAGGCATCATGGAGAACGCCACCGAGTGACAGGAATGCAGGTGGACGACCGCGCCCGTCTTGCTGCGGGTGTCGTAGAAGGCAGTGTGGAGCGGCATCTCCTTCGTCGGCTTGTCGCCGTCGATGAGCGCACCTGAGGCGTCGAAGCGGCTAAGGCTGCCAGGGTCGAGGCGACCGAAGGACGTTCCCGTGGGCGAGACGAGAAGGCCGCCATCGGCGGTGCGGGCCGAGATATTGCCGGTAGAGCCGCCCGTGAGTCCCCGGTCGAACATGGATTTCGCCAGCATGCAGATCAGCTCGCGAAGATTCGCCTCCTCGCTCATGGCTCCAGTTTCCGGAGCGCGTCGGCAAAGAAGTCTTCCGCCCCGAAATTTCCCGATTTGAGCGTCAGGGCGATCGGGCGACCGGCGCTTTCGTAGAAGGTCCAAGGAACGCCCGGCGCGATCTCCTGGCCGATATCGAGCCGAGTGACGCCCAGGGCCTTGGTCACGGCGCCGGAGGTCTCGCCGCCGGCCACGACGAAGCGGCGAGCGCCCCGGTCGCGCGCGGCAAGCGCGAGTTTCGCAAGGGCCGCCTCGACGATTTCGCCCGCCTGGACCACACCCAACTTCTCCTGTGCCGCCTGAACCTCGCAGGGTTCGGCGGTGGCATAGAGGATCGGCGCGGCATCAAGCGGTTGGCGCTCCAGCCAGTCGAGCGCCGCCTGCGGCCCTTCGGCGGCGACGGTCAGCGGATTAAGCCGGTAGCCAGGGGCGGCTTCCAGGTAGCGCGCGACCTGGGTGCGGGTCATGGCCGAGCAACTGCCCGAGAGCACGACGGCCCCCTCGGCCAGCTCAGGCTTCACGGCACCGGCCGCGTCGGCCGAAAGCGCGCCGTCCCGCAGATAGAGGCCCGGAAGCGGCATGGCGACGGCGCTGCCGCCGGTCATGAGCGGCATGTCGCGGCAGGCCTCGGCGATGATCTCCAGATCACCATTGGCCACGGCATCGACCACCACATGGGCGATGCCTTCGCGCCCCAACCGGCCAAGTTCGGCCCTGAGCGCCTGCGCGCCATTCGCCACAGTCAGCCGGTCGGCGAGGCCCACGGGGCGGCTCACCTGGGGTTCGAGAAGTCGCGTCAGGTTGGAATCGCGCATCGGCGTCAGCGGGTGATCCCTCATCGGGCTTTCGGCGAGCAACTGACGGCCGACGAAGAGATTGCCCATGAAGATCGACCGGCCGTTCTCGGGGAACGCCGGACAATAGATCGTCTGGTCCGTGCCGATATCCGCCATCAGCGCCTCGACCACGGGCCGATATTGCCCTTGGCGGTCGAATCGAAGGTGGAACAGTATTTCCAGAAGAACCGTCGGGCACCGGCCTCCTTAAACCAGGCGAGCGCGGCCCGGCATTCAGCCACCGCCTCGGCCACGGGGGCGGTCCGGCTCTTCAGTGCGATCACCTCGAAGGGCGCCGTATCCGCCGGGGGCTCGGACGGGATCCCGATCCGAAGCGAGACCCGGACGCCGCTCCGTGCCAGAAGGCCCGCGAGATCCGTGGCCCCGGTGAAATCGTCGGCGATACAGCCGAGGAGTGTCGTCATGTGGTTTCTCCAGTGGCGCGCGTTTCAGGCCTCTCCCGGAAGCTTCAGACCCGCGGCCCGAGCATAGACCTTCACCACCGCGGCATCATCTTCCCGGCCGAGCCCCTGCTCTGCCGCGGCCAGATACTGCTGAAGCGCGGCCGCCGTGATCGGCGCGTTGAACATCGCGGACTTGGCGATGTCGAGGACGATGCCGAGGTCCTTTGGCCAGATGTCGATCGAGCTCCGGGGCGTGTAGTCGCCATCGACGATATGAGGCGCGCGGTTCTCCAGCATCCAACTGGTGCCGGCGCATTTGGAGATCACCTCGACGAACTTATCCGGGCTCACCCCCTGGATCATCCCGAAGGTCAGCGCTTCGGCCATGGTTGCAATATGAACGCCCGCGAGCAACTGATTGACGGCTTTCATGGCCGAGCCCGCCCCGGCCGCGTCTCCCAATTCGAAAACAGTGTTTGCGGTGGCGTCGAGCATCGGCCGGGCAGCGTCAAAGGCCTGCGCCGTGCCCGAGGCCATGATCGACAGCGCCCCTTCGGCCGCCTTCACCGCGCCTCCGGAAATCGGCGCGTCGAGATAGTGAATACCGTGCGCGGCGCATCGCGCTTCCATATCCTTCGCAAAGTCGGGCGGGACCGTGGCGCAGGCCATCACCACCGCACCGTCGCGCAGCATGGGAACGACACCATCTTCTGCGAAGAGAACGGCCTCGGTCTGCTGGGCGTTCAGGACGACGGCGGCGACCCCGTCGAGATCGTTGGCGATGGCCGCCAGTTCCCCCGCCGCGCCACCTTCGGCGCGGAACCGGGCGACGGCGTCTGAATTGATGTCGAAGCCATGGGCCTCATGCCCCGCGCGCAGGATCGACGAGGCCATCCCGTAGCCCATGGAACCGAGCCCGATGACGGCGATCTTCTTTGCTTCGCTCATATCAGCGTCCTTTGTCCGGGCCCTGTCCGACAGGCAGCAGTTTCTTGATAAGCGGCCAGAACACGACGAGGAGCGTGACCGCGAAGAAGCCGACCGCAATGGGGCTTTCGAGAAACTTCACAGGCTGCATCTGCGTGACGATCAGGCCTTTGCGGAGGTTCTCTTCCAAAGGCGTGCCGAGGATGAAGCCGATCACGATCGGAGCCAGAGGCACTTTGGCGTAACGCAGAAAGAGACCCATGATGCCGGCGACCACCGCGGCCCAGACATCGAGCACGGAGAAGCGAATGACGTAGGAGCCGGCGAGCGACAGGGCCACGACGGCCCCCATGATCAGCGCATGCGGCAGCTTCAGGACCCGGCTGAACACCTGCGCCATGCCCGCGCTGACGATCAGCATCATGATGTTGGCCACCAGGAGGGCGACGAAGATGAAGCTGACAAGTTCGGGGTTGCGGTTGAAGAGCTGGAAGCCCGGGGTGATCCCGTGGATGACGAGCGCGCCCAGCATGACGGCGGTCGCCGCGTCCCCGGGGATTCCGAGCGAGAGCGTGGGCACCAACGCGCCGCCGGTGACGGCGTTGTTGGCGGCTTCCGAGGCGACGATGCCCTCAGGTTCGCCTTTGCCGAAGTTCTCCGAATTCGGGGAGTCGTTCTTCGCTTGCGCATAGCCGATCAGTGAGGCGGCGGTGGCTCCGACGCCCGGAAGAACCCCGAGGAAGGTGCCGAGAAACGAGCTTCTGAGGATCGTCTTCTTCATTGCCCACCATCTAGCGAAACCGGCGACCTTGAACCCGGTCGAGACGATCGGCTTGCCGACCTTGGCGACACCCTGTCCCGCGGTGATGAATACCTCGGAAAGAGCAAAAAGGCCAATCAGGATCGGAACAACGTGGAAGCCCGCAGAAAGCGCAAAGTTGCCGAAGGTGAAACGGTAAGCACCGCTCAGTTCGTCGACGCCGACGGTGGAAAGGACCACGCCGATGATCCCCGCCAGAAGGCCTTTCAGCGGATTGCCGGCGGACACCCAGGCGATGGTCGTCAGCGAAAACACGATCAGCGCGAAGGTCTCGATCGACCCGAACTCGACAGCCAGGGCCGCGAGTTGAGGAGCAGCGACGACGAGAACGAGCATCGAGAAAATACCGCCAATGGTGGACGCCACGGTGACCCAGCCGAGCGCCTCGGCGGCATGGCCCTTCTGCGCCATCGGATAGCCGTCGAAGGTCGTGGCAGCCGATTGCGGCGTGCCGGGAACATTGATCAGGATCGCAGGGATCGATCCTCCATAGACCGAGGAAACATAGATCGCCAGGAGCAGGCCGATGGCCTGGGGGGCTTCGAGTACGAAGGTGAAAGGCAAGATCATGGCCAGCGCCGTGACCGTGCCAAGCCCCGGCAGCGCGCCGACGATCATGCCTGCGATGCTCGCGAGCAGCATGATCAGAAGCGCAAAGGGATCGGCCAGAAGTGAAAGCGATGAGAGGAAAGCGTCAAGTCCCATGGCTCAAAAACCCAGCCCCGGCACCGTCGGCAGCGGCATTTTCGCGAGATTGACAAGCATCACGTAAAGGAGCGCCCCGAAGCCGACACCGACGATCAGGTTGACGAGGTGGTTCCGGTAGCCAAGGAGGAAGACCACCAGAACAACGGCAACGGGCGCGACGGCGAGATAGCCGAGCGGCTTCAAAAACGCTGCCGCGGCGACAATGACCGAGACTGTCAACGCGATGTTGAACCAGTTCTTCTCACCGATCTGGACACCGCCGGAGCGCAGCCCGGTCAGGAAGATCGCTGCCGAAAAACCGATCATCAGATAGAGGAAGAGCTGCGGGACGATGAAGGGCGGTGCGTCGCCGGGCAGAACGAACACGCTTTCGCTCTGCCGGTAGCTCGACACCAAAAGGAAGGCAGCGACGATGACGCCTGCACCGCCCAGAAGAGTGTCCGTGTTGATTGCGCGTTTCATGGCGCAGGCCCTTTCTCGCCGCGGTCGCGGCTGTCGTCGTCGCGGCCGGAAACCCGGCGCCCCGGATCGCTATCTGTTCTTCGGCCAGCCTGACTGGCGTTCCTTCGTCCATTCGATCTGTGGAATTTCGACCTTGGGGGACGGCGGCCAGCCATCGCCCCGCTGAGAATTCAAACTCCGGTGTGGTGCCCAGCGATAATCGCGGTCGGGCTTGCCCACGAGTTTGCCGTCCTCGATCCAGTCGAGATCGACGCCGTACATCTCCGACACCAGAAGATCATGAAGCCGCATGAGCGTCTGGCCGTGGGCCGGCTTGGGGGCGAGATCAGTCATCTCGTTGGGGTCCTCGACCATATCGAAAAGCTGGAAGTGGTTTCCGACGGGATAGTATATCAGCTTGTAGCGCTCATCGCGGACCATCCGGCTTGAATGATCGTCCTCGCCGCATTCGCCATAGATATGGGCGTGGCGCGCCTCGCCCACCATGGAAATCCCGTCCACCGTGTCCGGCGCGGGAATGTCGCAAAGATCAAGCAGCGTGGGCATGATATCGGCGAGGGTCACGAGCCGCTCGTCCACCAAGCCTTCCCGCGCCTTGGGGTTCCCCTTGTTCGCCGACAGGATTATCGGAATGTTGGCGGAGCTTTCGTAGAAGACCCGCTTCGCCGCCATGTCATGATTGCCAAGCATGTCGCCGTGGTCCGAGGCGAACATGATAATCGTGTCGTCGAGGAGCCCCTCGAGCCGCAGGGTTCCGATCAGGTAGCGAATCTGAAAGTCGATCTGGCTGCAGAGCGCGTAGAAGGCTCGTTTCGCCGCGATCATCTGCGCCTCGGTGTAGAGGTTCGTCCGGCTGAGCAGCGCCGAGATCGCAAAGGGCCGTTTGCCTGGGTCCTGCGCCCAGTCGGCCACGTAGGGCTGGTCGATTTCCACGTCGCGGTAGAGGTCGATGAAGGCCTGGGGCGGCACGAGCGGCGGGTGCGGGTGGCGGAAGCCAAGATACCAGAATGCGGGCCTGTTCGGGTCGCGGCGTTTGACGGTGCGGGCCATCATCCTGCCGGCCCAGGCCGTCGCGTGGTGCTGCTCGTCCAGGTGCCAGGGCCGCCAGTTGTACTGGTTGTTGGACATCCCGTGGTCGAACTGCCGGCCCGGAAGGCCCTGGTCGCCAAGATAGATGTCGTAATCGTCGAGCGTCCCCCATTGCGGTCGACCCTCATCGTCAAGCAGCACACTGTCGAACCCGATCCGGTCCCTTTGAGGGTGGACGTGGAGCTTGCCCACCGCATCGGCCTGATAGCCCGCGTCACGGAAGGCCTGGGCCATGGTGGTGACGTCGGGCATGTGAAGCTGATCATCGAAGACCCGGTCACCATGCGATTTGGGACTCATCCCGGTCATCAGCGTCCGGCGGGCCGGAATACAGACCGGACATTCGGAATAGGCGTTGGTGTAGCGCACGCCACAGGCCGAAAGCTCGTTGAGGCCTGGCGTGATGATCGACGGATTGCCCGCCAAGCCGAGATGCTCGGCAGCCCAGTGGTCGCTCACGATCAAAAGTACGTTTGGCCTGTTTTCAACCAAGGATCCGTCCTCCCAAAGCAATCGGGTGTTGAAAGGCGATAGCCTTTGGCAATAGATGAAGCAAATGATAGTTCTTTGTACGAACATTCCATTTTGGAATGTTGCAAGGGGAGAAGCGGTGTCAAACCGGCTCGGACTACGCCAGCTCAGGGCGTTTCACGCGGTGATGGTCACGGGCGGCGTGACGCCGGCGGCGGAGCGGCTGAACCTCACTCAGCCGGCCATCAGCAAGCAGTTGAGCGCTCTGGAACATGCTCTGGGTCTAAAGCTCTTCCACCGCAGGAGCGGCCGCGCGACGGTACCAACGCCCCAGGGGGTGGAGTTCTATCGCGCGATAGAGGCGACGATCACGGGGCTCGACGAGATCGGCACCATCGCCAGCAGTATCTCGGCCAATACCATGCGGCGTCTCAGGGTGGCCGCGACGCCTCCCCTGATCAACAGCGCACCGCTGATGACCGCTGTCGAGACCTTTCTTGGCGATCAGGGCGATACCCATATCTCGCTCGAACCCCGCCACAGGCTTGAGATCGAGGATTGGGTGGCAGCGCGTCAGATCGACCTCGCCCTGGCGCTTCTGCCGTCGAACCACCCGGCGCTGACCTCGCTGTCACTCACCGACACCTGCGCGGTGGCGGTCATGCGGGCCGGTCACCCGCTGGTGTCGGAGACCACCATCACGCCTGCGCAGCTTGCGGGCGAGCGCGTCATCCTGCCCAGCCGCCAACCCTTGCGCACCCGCATCGACGCCGATCTTCGAAGCGCTGACGCAGATCTCGAAGTCGGCCTCGAAGCCTCCTCCGCGATCACCTGCTGCCGCATGGCCGCCGCCGGTCTGGGCGTCGCGATCTGCGACCCCTTCAGCCCGACGGCCTTCCCCGGCACGGCCATTGTCACGCGCCCGTGGTCTCCGCCCGTGAGCCTGACCTATGGGGTGCTGTTCAACGGCACGCAGGACATGGACCCGTTGGCCGAGAGCCTGCTGGATTGCATCAAGTCGGTGTTTGAACGCTGGTCCGCGCCCTGGGCTGCAAGCACCATGAACTGACCGCATGCCGTGATGTCGAAGCCGCGGGGATGCCGGGACAGGTCATGATCGACCGACTCCCGGTTCGGCCCTCAGGGTCGGGTGGCCACCAGGCCAGCGTGCTGCCCCGACGCTCGGCACGATAGAGAAAGCGCCCGTGGGCCAGAACCCTCTCCGTCATGCGCACCTCCCGGGCCCCTTGAACGAAAAGGACGCGGTCTGGCCGACCGCGTCCCATGAAGGTTCAGCCCTCAAGCGAATGGCCCTATTTTGCGAGACCGATCGCCTTGAGCATCGAGGCGTTGTCCTCGAACTGGCCGTTGTAGAACGCGGTGAACTCAGGGCGGTCCATGTGCTTCACAAAGTAGTTCGACACGCTCATCCTGGCGATGAACTCCTCGTCCTTGACCGCCTCGGCGCAGGCCGTAGCGAGCGTATCGAGGATGTCGTCGGGCGTCCCGTCCGGGGCGAAGAGGCCGAACCAGATGGTGATCGAGACATCGATGCCAAGCTCCTTCAGCGTCGGCACGTCCGGCAGATCGGCAAGGCGCTCTTCGGCCGCGACGGCAAGTGTCTTCAGACCCTGCACTTGGGCGAGCGCCGAGTTATCCGTGGCAACCTGCGCCTCGCCGCTGAAGAGTGCCTTGGCTGCCTTGCCCCCCCCGCCGGCGGGCAAATAGGTGAACGTCACGCCCAGGGAATTCGCAAGCGCCGCCTGGGTGATGTGCGGGACCGAACCGGGCGCCGGACCCACCGAAACCAGATTGCCGGCCTCGGCCGCCGCCTTCAGATCGTCGATCGAGTTCAGCGGGCTGTCGGGTGCCACCTGAACCGCGGTCGGATTCTCAGCCATCATGCAGATCGGCTCGAAGCTGTTCTGGCCGTAGGGCAGCGGGCGGAGGTGCGGCTGGATCGTCACCGTCGCGATAGGGTTGTAGCCAAGGGTGTAGCCGTCGTTGGCCGCGCTCGCGGTCTGGGCTGTGCCCACGGTGCCACCGGCGCCTGCGACATTGATCGGAACGATATCGGCCCCATCCATCGCCTTGCGCATGGCGTTGATGAAGAGCCGGCCTGAAGTGTCGGAATTGGAGCCGGGCCCGTAGGCGATAATCACCTCGATCGGCCTTTCTGGATAGTCTGCTACAGCGGCAGTCCCGACGACGGTCATCGCCGCGGCAAGAAGGGTCGTCTTCAGGATCATGATATCCTCCCATATGGAGCGCTTGGGCCCCGGTTGCCCGAAGGTCGGCCAATGCGTCCTCCGGATTTGCAGTTATTCCGATGCGGGAGAACGATCTTCATCGGCACAGACGCCACCGTTCCGGGCGAATATGTCGCTCGGGTCCATGGCACCAGACCGAAGCCGCTCCTCCTCCCGGTCGCCCCGTATTTTAAGGGTCAGTGAAAAATTCCAGAAATGATAACTCGTTCTAAATATATAACGCCTTGGAATGTCATTGAACGCACCCCCGCAGCTCAGATGTCGTAGACGAGCCGGATGCTCTGGTGTGAGGTCGAGCTGTCGGGAGAGGTTCCGGTGCGGGCGGCGATCCGATAGCGGTAGCAGTAGCTCGCATGGCAGAGAAACGATCCCCCTTTCGAAAGCCTGTAGCCCGCCTTGCCCGCATGGGCCTGCCGCACACTCTTTTTCAGGGACTTCACGCGGAAGGGTTGCGATGTATATTCCCAGGCATTCCCGACCATGTTGTAAAGCCCATAGCCGTTCGGTTCGAAGGACTGCGCCGGGGCCGTGCCAAGATGGCCGTCGAGCCCGAGATTCCTGTGGGGGAACCGCCCCTGCCAAATGTTGCAGGGAAAGAAATCCACGTCGTTCGGCTCCCGGTCCCCCCAGGGAAACCGTACGTCGCCGAGCCCGCCCCGCGCGGCATGCTCCCACTCAGCCTCGGTGGGCAGGCGCCCGCCGGCCCAGACCGCGAAGGCCTGGGCGTCATTCCAAGTGACATGGGCCACGGGGTGATCGGGCTGAGCGGCTCCCTCGGAGCCGGGGCCGATGGGCGCCGACCAGCACGCGCCTTCGATCTCCCGCCACCAGGGTGCGGCCGCCACGGCCCGGCCGGGCGGTGCATCCCCGGGCAGAAAATGTTCGAAGACGAACGAGTTGCCGAGCCGTTCCGCCTCGGTGACGAATCCTGTGTCCGCCACGAAGCGGCGGAAGCGGGCGTTGGTGATGGCGGTCATGTCCATTGCGAAAGTCTTGACCATGGTCTCGCGCCGGGGACCTTCGCCATCGACCGGCAGTTCGGGGTGGTTGGTCCCGAGGAAGCTCTTGCCTCCGGGGATTTCCACGCGCTCGGGAGGGTCAGCCTCCCGCGCATCGATGCGCTGCACCGCAAGGGCCTTTGCCGTCCGCGCAGGCGTGCAGCAGGATGTCTTCGCCGTACCCTTAGTCATGAGGATCCTGCGGCATCTTCCGCCTCCCGTTCGATGCGCGCCGCCTTGATGTTGCCGATGGCGTTCCTGAGATGCGCGACGAGCGCTGCTTCGGCCGCCGCGCCGTCCCGCGCGAGAAGCGCATCCACGATCCCCTGATGCTTGCGCCGCTGGATGTCCTGGTTCGCCCGCCGCTGCGACGAAACGAACCGCGCCCGCCAGAGGCGGGAATTGTACTGGCTGTGGGTCTCGAAAAGCGGCGGATTATGCGCCGCCGCGACAATCGCCCGGTGAAACGCCATGTCGAGGCCGAAGAGCCGCATCCGGTCGTCGCTTTCCGCCAGATCCACCATCTGCCGCTGCAATCCAGCGATCTCCTCAAGTTCCCGGTCCGTCGCCACGGTACAGGCCTGCTCACCGGCAAGTCCCTCCAGCGCGCCCTGGATCTTCAGCCAATGCGACAGCGTCTCCATCGACGGATCCGCCACGCGGGGTCGGCGGGTGTCGCTATATTCAACCAGGCCCTCCGCCTCAAGCTGCCGGATCGCATCGCGCACGGGCGTTCGGCTGATGCCGAGAAGCTCCGAGAGATCGCGCTCATTGAGTGCCAGGCCAGGGGGGAGCTTTTCGAGAAGGATCAGCTCACGCAGCTTGTCTGCGGACTGCTCGGCCAGGCTGCGCGGGCGTTCCGCGGCGATGTCCTCGTCGAGGATATCTTTCAGTGACAACGCGTGGATCATCTCATGGCGCTCGTCATTGTGCCCGTGGCACCGGCCTCAAGGTCGGCCAGCAGCGTGATTGCCTCTTCGCCGCGTGGCTGGCGGGTTTCGCCTGTCCGGCTTCCTTCTGCATCGCCTCGATGGGCCCCGCATGGAGCTTCGAGTAATGGACCGGGATCTTTTCCTTCGTGCGCCCGCCGAAAAGCTTGAACACCGGTTTGCCGACGAGCTTGCCCATCAGGTCCCAGATCGCGATGTCGATCGCCGAGATCGCGGTCATGCCGATCCCCTTGCGGCCCCGGGCATGGGTCCGACGATACATCTTTTCCCAGATATAGGCGTAGTCGAACGGGTCCTCGCCGATGACCAGAGGCGCGTGCCAGTCGTCGATGGCGGCCTTGACCACTGTCGGGGCGAGGGCCGCGTTGCCGATGCCGACGGTGCCGTCCTCGGTCTCCACCTCGCAGGTCAGCCATTGGTGGAACCGGAAGGATGCCGTTGCGTCGCCTTTCATCCAGAGCGCGTCCGAGGCGTTGGTGCAACAGTTCCCGGTCGGCGGGACGGTCGGTCCGGTCCAGTTCCAGACGCGGGCGCGGGCACGGGCACGGACAGATTTGATCTTGGCCATGGACGGTTCCAACTTGCACTTGAATTGGCATACCAAAAACCGTATACTAATTTAGATGTCAAGAGGGCGTGACCTATTTCGGCGGCCTGCCCTACCCCATCACGACCCCCGCACGCGGGACCGCTTATGACATCGCCGGCCAGGGCAAGGCCTCGCCCATGAACAACGCACTGACGCTGATGCAGCGCGCAGCACCGACCGCAAACGGACTGCCGATATGACCCGGCCGAACATCCTCCTCATCGAGGCCGACCAGATGGCGGCTTTTGTATTGTCGATGTACGCCCAAGGCGGACAGGCCAAGACGCCTAACCTTGATGCGCTGGCCGCAGAGGGTGTCGTCTTCGAGAACGCCTATTCCAACTCGCCGATCTGCTGTCCCTCGCGCGCGTCGAAATTCACCGGCCGCCTGCCGTCTACCCACGAGGTCTGGGGCAATGGTGCGGAATTCCGCTCGGAACTCCCGACGATGATGCACTTCCTGCGCTCGGAGGGGTATCGTTGCGCAGTCTCCGGCAAGTGCCACTTCCTCGGGCTCATGACCGGCGACAGCGACAGCGTGAAAGACGAAGCGATCGCGGAATATTATGGTCCAGGCGTCATCGAACCTCGGCTCGCCATTAGAAAGGACCGCTGGAAGTATGTCTGGACGCGCAACCATGACGGCTATCGCTGGGATTACCAGCCGGTCTTCGACGCGGCGACGGCCTGTGTGCGCGGGACAAACGACCCCGGTACGGCCTGACGAAAAGGATGTCGAACAAACCTTACATCCTCCTGTCGACAACCGGAGATTGACGGGCCGCGGTCTTGTTGGACGAACCACTGCATGCTCTGCGAACACCCTACTGGGCCCAAGAGGCCCGAGCGTGCACATTTGGGCGTCTTGCGGAACAAACAGGGATCATTTTCTTTCGCGTGATTTGGCCAGATGCATTGCGACGATGTCGGAGGAGAATTTATACTTTCGCCGGTCCGAGAGGCGCTCGGCATTGACCGGATATTTTGGCCGTCTTGGTTCGAGGCCAGTGATGCGGAACCGTTCACCGCGATCATCGAACTCTTTGCCGAAGTCAGCCGGGTCCAATCCATACTGAGGTGCGAGGATTTCGAACATCTCCCTGTCAGGCTCAAACAGCGAACCGTCTTCCATCGGAAGACCGAGACGGACTGTGTAGGAAAGACCGACACGAAGATTGACATCGTGGAGATCATCGTCAGCGAAGCACAAGCCGTGCTTTTCCGCGATTTCCCGGCAGGCTGTCCGCATCTGATCTTGCAGTTTTGCACAAAGCCCAGGCGTAAGATTCTTCAGTTGTTTTTTCTGAGGCTGAACGCTTCCACTCATGCCGGATCCTTCAAGTCTTTCTTTGCCTTGCAGACCGTGCCCCGGGAAATTCCCAACTTGCGGGCGACCTCGGTCGGTGACAAGCCTGCCGACAGCTTTTCCCGTATTTCCATATGTTGATTCGGGGTGGCCACCCTCGGTACATGCCACGTTTTCCGCCTCTTCAAAATAGGCGATCAACGCGCGCGTATATCGGATTTCCGGCGAATACTCATCGGCGCACTGCTCCATGAGCGATTTCAGTTCGTCCATCTTGCCCATTTCGAGGAGCTTTGCCGCCAGAATGTAGCGGATTCCCTGGTTGTCGCCGGGATTCAGAACAGGCATTTCCCTGAAGTTTGGATCGCAGCCTCTTTTTCCCCGGCATCCCGGAGAACTTCTCCAAGTTCTCCACGAGCGCGCATGTATGGCCGGGTTTCATGGACACCCCAGAAGTGTCCTTCATTTTCCTTTGGTCAGCCGTCTCCCAATGCGATTTCTCCCGCAGCCACAGCACGTTCAATCATCTCCCGCCGTTCGCTGCTGGACAAAGAAGGCCGTTCTGCAAGGGTGAGCCATGCATCGGCGCAAAACACCGGTAGTTTCAGTGCCTGCCGGGCTGGTGCGGATTTCTCGTCGGGTAGGAGCAGCGCATCACTGCGCCGCTCCCCCCTGAGAACCGTGCATGCG
>NZ_CFHWAF010000071.1:0-23565 GCF_984452065.1 Hoeflea sp.
GACTGGCCTGAACAGCAATGGAAACCGAATGACCCAAAAGCCGGCTTCAACGCCTGCTGGCAAGGATCAAATGCCGGATCTGAATGCGCAAAGAAAACAGGTTGTACGGATGGTTCATGCGGTCTCCGTCGAGGCCGGACCCGCCATACGAAACATTGCCGCAATTGCGACGGCTATGGCGCCGAGGATCGAGAACGCGATCTGCCAGCCTTCAGATGGCATGACGAGTTCGGCAACGCCGTGCGTGGCAGCGTAGCCGGCTACGGCGGCAGGACCGGCGAACAGGAGCCCGATAATCAGCCGGACCCAAAGCGGTCTTGCGAAGGTGAAGACAAGCTGTCCGACGATCAGGACGCCGCCGGCCGCTGCGACGCCGACGATGAATCCGCCAATGGGCCCAGCGCCTGTTTCATGCGCCCAAAGGCCGGCGGCGACACCGGCGAACAAGGGTAGTGCGTAGATGGCGAGCGTATACACCAGCCAAACGAGAAAGCCGATCACGGTGATGAGAAGGAGGGCGTTGAGGACAATCATGGCCGATGGCTCCGAGCAAGGATGCTGAACAGTTGCGCCCACCACCATCCTGGCACAGCGGCAGTATAGCGAAAACACCGGTGGCGGTGGAACACTTTGCCTGTCGAAAAGGCGTGACATGTCACTGCGATTGAGCTCTCGGTCATTGATGCGGGATTGCCGGTCATGGACCAGCCCTCCTGCGGAAATCGAACGCCTTGATGCCAAGCTTTCGAGCCTTGTCGGCGAAATTGTCCTGAATGCCCGTGCCAGGGAAGACGATGACGCCGATGGGGAGCGCTTCTAGGATGCGGTCATTGCGCTTGAACGGTGCGGCTTTCGCGTGCCGGGTCCAGTCGGGCTTGAAGGCGATCTGGGGCACTTTGCGGGTTTCGGCCCATTTGGCTGCAACGAGTTCGGCGCCGCGGGGCGATCCGCCGTGCAAAAGCACCATGTCGGGGTGCTTGGCATGCACCTTGTCGAGCGTCTGCCAGATCAGACAGTGATCGTTGAAGTCGAGCCCGCCGGTGAAGGCGATCTTCGGACCCGGCGGCAGATGGACCTCGGTGTCCGCACGCTTCTTCGCGGCGAGGAAATCCCGGCTGTCGATCATCGCCGAAGTGAGGTGGCGGTGATTGACCCGCGATCCCGAGCGCTGAGACCAGGGCGATCCTGTCAGGCGGAGATAGTGGTCGGCTGCGCAGTCGCGGAAGACCTCCAGGCTATCGCGGCGTTCGATGAGGGATTGGCCGAAGGAGATGAGGCGTTCAAGTTCAACGGCCTTGACCTCCGAACCGTCCTGTTCGCGCTGCCCGCGCTTTTGCGCTTGTTCATTGTCGTCGAGCTTGCGTTCGATCCGGCCGATGGCATGGTGGAACATGTTGACGGTCGACCAGAGCAACTCGTCGAGGTCATGGTCGAGGCTGGTGTCGGCCATGGTGGCAACGAGGGCGTCGAAGATATCGGCAACGGCGCCCTGGATCGTGCTGTCTTCGGGCACATCGCGTGGATCAGCCTCGCCTTCGGGTGGACGGTGACCGAAGAGTTCCAGTTCGGCGCAGACGATGTCGGTAGGGGATGCGGTGTGGTGCAGTTCGTCATCGGCATCGTGGCGATCGGTGAACATGTGTTGCTCCTTTGTGGTGTGACCGCGACCGTCGCGGCCTTCGTGGCGACGGAAGACGGCGGGCGGGACGGAGCGGCACCCGAAAGGGCCGCAGCGCCAGCGAAGGATGGCGGCGACCGGTTCTTTTGCTTCGCGATGGAAAGGCGGTCAGATCAAGCGTCTCGTGCGACTGGTCGCACCGGTTGATCTGGCCGCCGCCGGAAAAGAACCGGTCGCCGCCATTGCCGGTCCGTGCCGTTTGCCGTCCGTTCGCCCTCTCAGAAGGCCACGGTCGCGGCTCGTGCCGGAAAGGGCTGCAGCACCCACACCGACCCGATGACCGGCGCGCTAACCTGACGCCACCCGCTTGCCGACCGCGTCCGGGGCAATCATGAACCGGTCGACATCGTCTGGGGCGATCTGCACTCGCACGGCCCACCGAAGTGCTTCGACGTCGGTTCGGCGCAGATCCTCATTGAAGTCCCCATGATGCGACGACAGGGGGGTCGCCTCGATGCCGGCTTCGCCTGCGCGCTTGGCGAGGGTCTCCATCGCACCGTCACCGGCCGGATCGCTGTCCTGGGCGATATAGAGGCGCTGCAAGGTTGGCGGAAACAGCATGGCGGCAAGATGGGTTGCCGACAAAGCAGCCGCCATCGGCAAGGTCGGTAGGATGAGCTTCAACGACAGCATGGTTTCGATGCCTTCGCCGGCTGCCATGACATCACGGGGACTGCCGAACCGGACGGTATTACCCAGCAGATTGCCCATCGCCTTTCGTGGTCGGGCGATTGGTGCTTTTCCAAGATTGCATTCCGAGAAGCCGTCAGGATCGAGCCATGTCCGATGCGCCCCGGTGATCGTGCCCGAGAGATCGGTAACTGCGGCAATCAGTGCCGGCCACGTCTCGGTTTCTGAGAAGGCGTCCGGCTGATAGTAGCAGCGGGGATGGAAGCGCAGGTTTACGGTTTCGTACAAAGCCGTAATGCCGCGTCCGCGCAGATATGTTTCTGCGAGCGTGCCGGCGATCGGCTGTGCCATGGCAAACAGGCGTCGCGCGGCCTCTGGTGAACCCAAGGGTGCCCTGGAAGATGGTGTTTGGCGCTCCGTCTGCAGCTCGGTTTGCGGCAGACGGAGGAACCGCCGGGCTTCGGCGGCCACATCGGCGAAGTCGACCAATCCGCAGCTATCCTGGATGAGGTCGAGAAGATCACCATGTTCACCTGTGGCCGCGTCGGTCCATTTGCCGGCCGCGCCTTTGCCCGTCTTCGGCCCCTTCAACCGGACATACATGGAGCGCCCCGGCGTGTTGCGGACATCGCCGATCATCCAATAGCGGCCCTCGCGTCGACCGTTCGGCAGATAGTGACGGCATACCGCCTCGGCGTTCCGGGCGAGACGGCGTGCCAGCTCGGCTGCGCTACGCTCGGTCATCATGCCTCCTCCCGCTCGGCGATGCGCTCGATGGGAAAGCGATCGAAGAGCTTGGTGAGAATGGCTGGACCGTTCGCGTCGGTCGGAACGAACAGGCGCAGCTTCCAGGAGATGATCTCGGCAAACAGGCCATCGGCCTTCAGCCGGTCGCGGGTCGTGTCGGCAAAACCAGTCAGCTCGATCCGGTTCGTGCCCATGACCCTTGCGCGGCGCAACTGGTGGCGGTCCGCGAGCTCCAGCACGATGCGCCCTTCGGTCAAGGCGTTGAACGCATCGCCGGGCGACAGGCCCGTACCGCCGCTCTGAATGGCAGTGGCGGCCCATGCTGCCGAGACCTTGCGGCCGACGATCCGTTCACCGCTGTCGATCCGAAGCCGATAGACCCGGGTGGAGTCGGTCGGAAGGCGTTTCCAGATCGGCAGCAAGAGACCCGACACTATGTGGATCGTGCTGTCGGTGTAGGCCGGAACGGCCGCTAGTTCGTCCAGCCAGGCCGTGGCGAAGGTGTCAGGATCGGCCTGGCACCAATGGGTCTCTGCCATGCTGGCGATCGGTAAAGCAGATTGCTCCATCGGCCGGATCAATCGCACACGGCGCTCCACGCTGCCATCTTCGCGCATGACTCCCGTGGTCGGCACCTGCACTGCGGCTCGGCGCGATCGGGCGTTGATGAGCAGCGCCGCGCGCGGATCAGCCAGGCGGCCCAGCGCATCATCGAGGGGCAAGGGACGGTTGCGTTCGCGCCGTGCGATTGTGAGTAGCGCGGTCTCGGCGGACGTGCCCGGATGGGTGTAGATCACCTGCTTGTCGGTGACCGTGAAGCGTTCGGCGGTAAGTGTTTCGAGGCCGACATCGTAGACGCCCGCCGCGATCGCACCTTCGATCCGGGCCGTCAGCAGGTCTTCAAACGCGGCGAACAGGACGTTCTGCAGATCGATGGTCAGTGCGAGCAAGCGGTTGAGGAAGGTTGTGATCGGCGGTAACTCGTCCTTGATCCCGCAATCGTCGGTCAGCGAAAGCCCGGTCGATGCCTCGAAGGTGTCGAGCGAGCAGCCCTCGATCTTGCCGCCGACCAGCAACAGATAGAGCTGGCGCAGGGTGTCGCGCGCATAAGGCCCTTCGAGATTGTCCTCGGGCCGGAACAGGCCTTGGCCGCCGGTCTGCCGCTGTCCCCTGGTGATCGCGCCGAGCGTGTCGAGACGCCGGGCGATGGTGGAGAGAAAGCGCCGTTCGGCCTTCACATTGGTTGCGATCGGTCGAAACAGCGGGGCTTGCTGTTGATTGGTGCGGTTCGTGCGGCCAAGACCCTGGATCGCCGTGTCGGCCTTCCATCCAGCTTCGAGAAGGTAATGGACGCGTAGCCGCCGGTTCCTTACGCCGAGGTCTGCATGATATGAGCGCCCCGTCCCGCCGGCATCGGAAAAGACGAGGATGCGCTTGGCATCATCCATGAATGCTTGGGTTTCGGATAGGTTGGCAGACCCGGCGCGGTTCTCGACAGCAAGGCGGCCGATGCCGTTGGGCGTGCTTTTGCGCACGATGCGGCGCGACCGGCCCGTGACCTCAGCCACCATGTCCGTTCCGAAATGCTGCAGGATCTGATCGAGCGCGCCGGGCACGGGTGCGAGCGAGGCGAGCTGTTCGATCAGCCGGTTGCGCCGAGCGACGGCCTCGCGGCTCTGGACGGGCTGCCCGTTGCGGGTGACCGGACGCGAGGAAAGATTGCCCTCGCTGTCGGTGAAGGGTTCGTAGAGCTGGACCGGAAAGGAGTGGGCGAGATAGTCGAGGACATATTCGCGTGGCGTGATGTCGACCTGGACATCGCCCCAATCCTCGGTCGGAATGTCGGCGAGCCGCCGCTCCATCAAGGCTTCGCCGGTCGAGACGATCTGGATCACGGCGGCGCGGCCGTCTTCGAGATCGCGCTCGATGGCGCGGATCAGCGATGGCGTCTTCATGCCGGTGATCAGATGCGAGAAGAAGCGCTGTTTGGCGCTTTCGAAGGCGGAACGCGCGGCGGCCTTGGCCTGCGCATTGAGCGTGCCGGTGGCGCCGGTGATGTTGGCCGCGCGCATCGCCGCGTCGAGGTTGTTATGAATGATGGCGAATGCCCCGGCATAAGCATCATAGATGCGCACCTGTTCGGAGGTCAGCGCGTGCTCGAGCAGCTCATATTCGACACCGTCATAGGAGAGCGAGCGCGCCTGATAGAGGCCGAGCGCACGAAGGTCCCGCGCCAGCACCTCCATGGCCGCGACCCCGCCGGCTTCGATCGCCTCGACGAACTCGGCGCGTGTGGCGAATGGAAAATCATGGCCGCCCCAAAGGCCGAGCCGTTGGGCATAGGCTAGATTGTGGACGGTGGTTGCGCCCGTCGCAGAGACATAAACGATGCGCGCATCAGGCAGCGCGTGCTGGAGGCGCAATCCCGCGCGACCCTGCTGCGAGGCGGCCTGATCTCCGCGTTCGCCGGCCGCACCGGCGGCATTCTGCATGGCATGGCTTTCGTCGAATATGATCACTCCGTCGAAGTCGGAGCCCAACCAGTCGACGATTTGCTGGACGCGCGAAACCCTTTGCTCGCGGGCATCGGAGCGTAGCGTGGCATAGGTGGTAAATAGGATGCCTTGCTCGAGGTGTATGTCAGTCCCCTGGCGAAAGCGGAAGAGCGGTGTGACCAGCAAGCGTTCCATACCGAGTGCACACCAGTCGCGTTGCGCATCCTCGATCAGCTTGTCGGATTTGGAGATCCATACCGCACGACGCCGGCCCTTGAGCCAATTGTCGAGCAGGATGCCGGCGGCCTGGCGACCTTTGCCTGCGCCGGTGCCGTCACCCAGAAACCAGCCCCGTCGAAAGCGGACGACGCCCTCGGCATCGTCTGGCGCGGCCGAGACCAGATCATGGGTTTCATCGACGATCCACGATCCGGCGAGATGGCCGGCATGGGCTTCGCCGGCATAGATTACCGATTCCAGTTGGGCATCGGACAGGATGCCGTCGGTGACGATGTGTTGCGGAAGATGCGGACGATAGCTGGGTCGGGGCGGCGCGACCGAGGCCATGGCCGTCGATTGCACGAGTTTCGTCGGATGGGGTTGCGCGCCGGGAATACGGATCGACTGCAATCGGTATTCTTCGTAGAGGGCTTCGGTGATCTGCCCACCGTCTTGCGGTGTCCAGTCGATGGTCTGGTAGGTAAGCACCGTGCCTTGCGGCTCGACGCCTGTTCGAGGCCCGGACGGCTTCGGCTTTTGCCGGCGCGGCTGCAACGCAGGCGATCGACCCGTCGCCGGATCGGGGGCGGACGGCGCGACTGGCAGGCGTGGAGGCACCTGCTCGGTGATCCACCGCAGCAGCGTGGCTGCGTCCTCGGCGGTGCCCTGCGATGCCGGAAAGCGTGACGGATCGTTGGTGGGCGACTTGTCGATAACGGTCAGGCGCGTGTCGACCGTCGTGCCGTGGCGCGCGTAGGCCACCCCCTTGATTGCCGCGGTGAACACAACACGGCCAGTCTCTTGGAGTGCGACAAAGGCATCACGCCATACGGGCGCGTCCGGGGCAAAATTTGCGCTGGTGATGGCGACCAGGCGGCCGCCATCGGCGAGACGGGCCAGCGCCGAGGCGATATGGCGGCGTGCCGCATCCGGCATACGGGCCGAAACGTTGGCCATCGCGGAAAAGGGCGGGTTCATAAGGATGACGGACGGGCGGGTCGCCGGATCGAGATGGTCGTCGATCTGCGCGGCGTCGAAGCGCGTCACCGACACACCGGGGAAGAGCTCGCACAGCAACTGAGCGCGGCGTTCGGCCAGTTCGTTCAAGACGAGCGAAGCGCCGGAGAGTTCGGCGAGGATCGCAAGCAGACCGGTGCCGGCGGACGGTTCGAGCACATGATCGGCCTTGGTGATCATCGCTGCGGTGGCGGCGACATGGCCCAGGGCGATCGGGGTCGAAAACTGCTGAAGCGCCTGGCTTTCTTCGGAGCGGCGGGTATGGCTTGGAAGAAGACCTGCGATCTTTTCCAGAAGCGCGAGCCGTTGAGCCGGAGATCTGGCTTTGCGGTTCAGTGCTTTTGCGTATTTGCGCAGGAAGAGGATGGTCGCCGCTTCGCAGGCGTCATAGCCGGTCTTCCAGTTCCAGGCGCCGCTGGCATCGGATGCGCCGAAGGCGGTCTCCATGGCGGCACGAAGGGTTGCGGCATCGACCGGCGATCCGCGTTCAAGGTACAGGAGAAGAAGGCGAGCGGCCTTGGCGGTCGCGGCGGGCGAATAGGGCGCCGGGACGTGCGGGGAGGATGCGGCGGACGCCGCGGCAGGCGATGGGCGGGACATGGAAGGGCCTTTCAGGAGAGCGGGAACGGGACGAACCGGCGCCTGCTCTCTCTCAGCTACTCCGGCTCAAACCCGTCTCGGCCCACCTCTCACTCGAACCGCCCCGAAGGCCCCTTTATCGGATCAAATCGGCGCAGCCGCGCTTTCTCAGAAAGGCCTGCATCGCTTCCGAAATCGGTAGCTCGACATCGAACACCCCGAAGCGCTGCCGAAAGCGAGCCCATTGTCGGTCGAGGTGCCCTTTTCGGCGTGCGCTCGGACAAAGCCAGATCCAGTCGAGTCGCCAAGGTCTCTCACCCGGATGGCTCTGTGGCCGGAAGGAACAAGCGCCGATGATGCGTCCATCATCATCGGAGAACAGAAATCCGACAGCGTCGGGGTCGTGACCAGCATCAAGAGCCCATTGCGGAAAGTCGTATCCGAGTTCGTGTTTGAACTCGAGCGCTCGATCATACATTTCCTGGCGCTTCCATTTCGGAGAAGCCGCGCCAACCCATCCGGCATCTAGATCCCGTTCTCGCGCCTGGATAAAACGCCTATGGGGTCGAGGCTCGATTATCGAGAAACGCTTGCGGTGGAATAACCGATGCGACTGCTCGTCGGTGCGGGAGCCTTGGACATAGGTCATGCCGCAGTCCGGGCATTCGACAGCTTTGGGTTCGGCACGCTTGCGGTACTTGGGCGCCCGGACCGTCAGCCGTAGTGCTTGACCGTCAGTATCCGCCACATATTCCACCCGATAGCCGTGAGGTGCCTTGAATCGCGTTGTGTTCTGGCCGTTCCATTCGCGATGGGGTGTGGTCAATATGACGGGTTCCAATCGGTGGCGGTTTTCCTGGTAGAAAAGAATAGAGATTTCTTCGCCGGTCACGTAGGGCGAAGTCGCCAGTCGCCCGCAGAGGCGATCGCATAGTTCGGAGACATCGATTCTGAAGCCCAGCCTCTCCAGCCAGATGCAGAGAGCGGTCGCGTCGACGGCCGAAAGCTTCTGAAAGCCGTAAAACTCGTCATTTCGCCGTGCCGGTCGCGGGAACACCCAACGAGATGGCAGATTCAATGCTGCTGCGAGCGTTTTGAGCTCAATGACTGCCGGGGGATCGAGGCGGCGATCCTGTGAAAGCAGATAGTCCTCCAACTCGGCGTCCGATACCCATCCTTCTTCCGCAATGCGTTTGTCCATCGCATTCGATCGGCGAGGCGTCACCGGAGCCGGCCTTTGCAAGGCCTGCCAAATCGCCTCTATGGTCTTGGCCTGGATCTCCATTTGCCTCCTCGCCCTGCCGAACGAATCAATGAATCGAACCCGATGGTGTCACGAGCATCGTCGATTAGTCTCGAAGTCGTTGACTGAAACGCTTGCAGTTCGACATGCACTGTGGCCTCAAGCAATAGAACGCCGAGAACTTCCGTGTAAGTCGAAGCAGAAGATGTTATATTTGTATGCGAACGGAATAGGAACAACGATTCTCCGAGGGGTGGTATGGTCTCTATTCTCTGGACAGAAACAAGCATGCCGTCGGAACGACACATCGTGGTGCATGTGCATCAGGACGGCCTACCCAGGATGGATAAAGGCTACTTCTTCGTCAGCGATGAGAAGGACTGGGGCGGATCAGGGCCGTTCGATATGCGCTTGGAAGAGACGATAAAGAGGGTTGAACAGAGAACTGGTGAGTTAGGTATCGAGACCGTTATCGTCATTCCTCGACCGTGATGGATTCTCGAAATCGCTCAATGGACGTGCGCCTTGCCCGCGATCAGCACCGATCTTTTCAAAAAGAACTTCACGACAACGCCGGAATGGCCAAATTCGGCGGTCCAGGTGTTCTGTCACGATATTAATCCGAAACATGTCCCGGTCTACGTGCCGGTTGCGCCGGACGCCGCCGCAGTGCGTTCGGAATGCTTCAACAATGTAGCTGCCAAAGTCGCAATCGAGGGTGGGACACTCGTCTATGGCTGGCTTATCTGGGAGTGGCCACGCGTCTTCGTGGAAGCCGAGCATCATGCGATTTGGGAGAAAGACGGCACGCTGGTCGACATAACGCCGCCGATAAGCGGAGAGCAGCGAATTCTCTTTCTTCCGGATCCGACGCAGACATATGACTTTGCCTCTCAAAAGCGCCGGATCAACATCAAGCGAAGTCTTGGAGAGTTTTCCAGTGTGGACGATTGGATAGCTGCTGCAGGCAGGTTGCAGCAGGCGATAGAGGACAACTCGACAGGCAGCCAAGTTACGCTTGAGCGATCTTATCTTTCGGCGTTGGGGCGCGACATACAGAACAGCTTGGCCGCGGTGTTCGTGGATCTTGCCCGAGCGACACGGCCCAATGACTCGTGTTTTTGTACAAGCGGCAAGAAATTCAAGAAGTGCTGCGGTCCCTTGGTTCAGCTGTATCCATAATGCCCCGATTCCGCCGGGCATGATTGCGCTGTCGCAGTCTGCCTTTGGTCCGTCCACTTGCCTGTCTAGCGAGAAGAGGTGACGCGCGGTCGTAGACTGATCAGAGATATAGCGGGGGCGGTCACGGTGCCTCTGGTGCTGGCGACAGGTAGGCCTTGTAGGGATTGCCGTCGGCCAGATGACCGAAGGGCGTGAAGACGTAATCCGCATCATCGCGGCCGACGGCGCAGATGACGTAGCGTGGTGAGCCGGTCACGCCTCGCGCATCCAGAGGCGGATGCCGCCATGTTCGGGTACGATCGACAGGAGAAAGCCGTCGGACGGCGGATCTTCCGATGTATGGTCCCTTGGACAGTCGGTTGTATAGATCGAGCGCACGGGCTGCGTTGTCGGGCGTGCCGACATCGAGCAGACACGAGAAGCGGGTGAAATAGTTGGTCATTTGAGACTCCTGGAATGAAAAGAGCCCGGCGCGTCGGCCGGGCTTTCGTGACATGATGGTGAGGAAACGGGGCGGCGCGGGCCGCCCCGCGATTGCGCTATTCGGCGGCGACCAGGGCTTCCGGCTTGTCCTGGCCGTTGTTCCCGGCCAAGTCCTCGTCGTCAGCGAGGAATGCCGGCAAGGCGTCCGTGTCGTCGTCTAGCATATCGGACGGCTGCTCCATGTAGGGAAGCCGCAGCGGTCCGGGCACCCAGTTGGAATCGGCAAGGAGCCGTTGGGCCTCCTTGGCCATGTCAGCTTTCTTGAGATGGCCGATCAACTGCGCGGCATGTGTGCCGGCGCCTTCACCGACTGCCTCGATGATGCGGGCCTTGGTGACGCGGCCGAGATAATTGTCGACCGTGGGCGTCCAGCCGCGTTCGGCCATGTCGAGGCCGACGGCCTGCCCCAACTGATCGGCATGGGCGATGGCCTTCGGATGCGGATTGTAGCTGTCGCGCACCGCATTGACGGTGAGCGAGACGCAATGGGCGAAAAGATGCGAACGGTCTTCAGGCTGGAATGCCAGGATTGTGTTCCACAGATCGTTGGCATCCTTTGGCAGTTTCGCCGCCCAGCCCTTGTGCCGATCTTCGACCGCCTTGGCGTAGCTTGTGTCTTCCAGCCCCGGCGCGCGCGATCCAAAGACTGCGCTGGTCGGCTGGAGTTCGAGGCACGATTCCAGACCGTAGCGGTAGAACAGCTTGAGGCTGAGGGCATGAAGTGCCGCCGCGAAGGCGATGTTCGGATTGTTGGCCACGGCATCGCGCAAGGCCACCGTGCGGTGCGCGGTTAGCTCGGTGACGAGCCGGTCTGACAGCGGGCTGGACTTGTCACCGTCGTTCTCATCTTCGCTGGGTGCGACGGCGCCGTTGCCAACGCTGGCGGCGGCTTCGCCGGACGGGCTCGCGTCGACAGTACCGCTGGCGGCATCGTTATCCGATGCGACGGGCGCCTCGTCCTCAGGGCGAACATAACCGCGCTCGACCCGCAGGGTGCCGTTGCCATCGATGCTGACGAAGACACCGGCGCAGGCCTTCTCGTCGTCCTGATAGACCATCGACCTTTCCTCGAAAGCCGCAATCGCCGCCTCGAGCTCGGAGAAGCGGGCGTCGGCTTCATCAGAAACCTCCTCGGCCTCTGCATACTGCTCCTCAAGCTGGTCGATCTCGGCCTTCAGGGCGTCGAGTGTGGATTGCTCCTCATTGGTGAGCGGTTCCGCCTCGCCGACGATCCTCTGTAGATCATAGGTGTGGCCATAGGGGAAACCGAT
Organism: Hoeflea sp.; assembly: GCF_984452065.1. Classification (NCBI taxonomy): domain Bacteria; kingdom Pseudomonadati; phylum Pseudomonadota; class Alphaproteobacteria; order Hyphomicrobiales; family Rhizobiaceae; genus Hoeflea; species Hoeflea sp. The sequence continues at coordinate 11,545 of NZ_CFHWAF010000071.1, forward strand.
CGCCACCTCGAGCCACTTCCAGCCTTCGGCACGGATGGCTTCGGCCTCCTTGTCGAGCTTCGACAGCACAAGCTGATCGAGCAGGGCTGCATCCTGAAGCCAGCCGCCATCGTCGGTTTGGAACAGGTCGCGCAGGATCGTGCCACCCGCGTCTTCATAGGCTTCCATGCCGATGAACTGTGCCCGCTTGTCGGAGGCCCGAACGGCGCCTTCGGTGAGCATCCGTTTGATCTCGTGGGGCTGTCGGGAATAGGAGCGCTGGATGGCTTCAAACACCTGCTCCTGGCGCTGATGGTCGGGATTGACCGTGAACGCCATTAGTTGGTCGAGCGTCATCTCGTCTTCGGCATAGACATCAAGCAGCTTGGGTGACACGGCGGCCAAACGCAGCCGCTGCTTGACGACACCGACCGAGACGAAGAAGGCCGCTGCGATTTCCTCCTCGGTTTGGCCCTTTTCACGCAAATCCTGAAAAGCGCGGAACTGGTCGAGCGGATGCAGCGGCGCGCGCTGGACGTTCTCGGCGAGGCTGTCTTCTTCCGACAGGCCCTCGGTGCGGACGATGCACGGAACAGGCGCGTTGCGTGCCAACCGCTTCTGCTTGACCAAGAGCTCGAGCGCCCGGAACCGGCGGCCGCCGGCCGGCACTTCGAACATGCCGGTCTCCGCACCGTTCTCGTCGATGACGGCCCGCACCATGAGGCTCTGCAGAAGCGTGCGCCGCGCGATGTCCTCGGCCAGTTCCTCGATCGTGACGCCGGCCTTGATCTTGCGGACATTGGCCTGGCTCAACACGAGCTTGTTGAGGGGAATGTCGCGTGAGGCGCTGAGGGTGATCTTCTTCGATTTTGTCATGAGACTTCTCCGTGACGGACGGTCGAAAGCCTCTCTCTCGACCTGCCAATCCGCCGGGAAATCCCTTTCCTTCCTCTTCCTCTCTGGACGTCGCGCCGACGCTTGAACCGGGAAGCCCGGGAATCGGCACAGGACGGGATCCCGAACATGCGAAACAACCGCTTCGCATGTTCGATTGGACGCCGGCGGGGTCATGATGCCGCCGCCCGCACCTGCTCGGGAATCACGTTCGCGGCGTCTGATGCGAAGGAAAGCAGATAGTCGGCGGCTTTGCTTGCTTTGCTGGCCGCCCGGACGATGGCGCGATTGTCCTGTTTGAGCACCTTCAACCACTCGGCGATGTAGTCCGAATGGCGGACCGTTGGCTCAATGCCCAGCGAAGCGCAGACGAAGGCGGCTGCGATTTCCGCAATCAGTTCCTCGAACGCGTATTTCCTCGAACCGAACGAACCGGACATGTCGCGGCCGAGACGGTGCGAAGCACCGCTGGCGTGCGACAATTCGTGCAGCGCCGTTCTGTGCCAGTCGACTGGCTCGAAATAAGCTTGTGGCGGCGGCACGCAGACATAATCATGGGTGACGTCATAAAAGGCCCGGTTGCCGCCGATGCGAACATCCACTCCGGTGGCGTCGATCAGAGCCCTGGCCTGTGGCAGGATCAGATCGGTTTCGGCGGGTGGGGCAGCGTCCGTCACATCGTCGGGAAGACTTTCGCACTGCTCGATGTTGAACACCGTGAAGCGCTTGAGGAACGGGATCGCCTGCGGATCGTCTCCGGTCTCGCGGGTGCGTTTGCGTTCATCGTCGGGAACGAATTTGTCGGCATAGACCACAGTCTTGCCGCGTTCGCCCTTGCGGACATGGCCGCCAAGCGCCATGGCCTGGCGAAACGTCAGCCAGCTCTGGCAGGCAAAGCCGGTCTCGACGACCGCGCCCCACAGCATCAGCACGTTGATGCCGCTGTAGCGCCGACCGGTGGCTGCATTGACCGGCATGCCGAGCGGCGCGCCGACATCGGGACGGCCCCAGGGCTTGACCCAGGGCACGGAGCCGGCTTCCAGCTCGGCGATGATCTTGTCGGTGATTTCGTCGTAGAGGTTTGTCCGGTCGCTCTTTGCCTGGGACCGGGATCGGGATTTTGGTCGGGACATCACGGGATACTCCGCGGCGGGCGCCGGAAGCCTCTCTCCCGGCTTTCAACCCGTCACGGCAATCCTCGTCCGCACTCTTACTCTCAAAAGGGGGGGGCGTTGCGGGGGGAACTCCCCCCGCAGAAGGGGTCGGCCGAGACCTTGGCTCGGCCGCAGGGGAAGGCCTTCCCCTCCCCACGAGTTCCAGGTCGCGATCTGGGAAGTTCCGGTTAGCGACCCATTGATTTAATTGCAGCTCGATGGGCGAACTCGAAACGCCAGCCTCTATACCCAAGTGAATGAAGATCAGGGATTACGGAGCCATCGTTCGGCAAGCGCTTTTGCACGCGTATTTCGTGGCGCTTCATCGTCACCACCTGCATTTCATCGCTTCTTAAGCGGCACACATCCTTCATGAACGGCTCGCGTTGGAACAGCAAAGCATGCCAGTCATTGAGCTGTTCAACGCTCAAGGGCCGTTCGGTATTGCGGACGTCGATCATGACATCGGCGACATGACGATACTGACCGCCGGCTGCTTGCTGGTCATTGGCACGCATGGAGGCAATCAGGGATGCCGTTACCTGTTCGGGATCCCGAACCTCGTCCTCAATGGCGAAGGAGTTGACGGTTTCGGCGGTGACTTCCTGAATAAAGGTCTCGAAGCGATCCTGATCGCTCAAGGCCTCCCGCAAGCCTGCCAGTTGGCCGGCTTTGCTGGAAATCCGTTCGATCTAGTGCTGAACAGCCTGGCTATCATAGGTCAGGTTCGGCTAGGCGCTGTGTGTCCAGAGATAATCCATTGTGAGGCCCTGATAGGATAAGGCGCTCTGATCTTTTCACAAACGCTCGGTTGCCAATCAGATTAACCGTCGTTTTTCCCTCTTAGATGTCGCTAATCAGGATCGTGCGGCTGTGAGATAGCGATACCAACAGATTGCATTACGGTCGTTACTGTTAGCGTAGCTAACAATTGGAACATGATTTCGGACAGTCCAATCAGGAGGTTGTGATACCAAGCTGTGAAAATAAGGGCTGAGACCGAAGGTTGTTTTGCGCGTGCTAGAAGGAAATCGAAATCGGCTGAACGATATTGCCAACACCGTTCCGCCTCATGCTTGGTTTGGTGTCAGTTCGATATTCCATTATCTCGGACCATCCTTTGCAGTCATGTTGTTCCCATATGTTGGCGTCCTTGGCGTGATATGGCTTCGGATGGCAAGTGCGGCAATGACGCTAGGGCTGGTGACGAAGCCCTTACAGACCGTGTTGTCGGCCAGCAACAATGGGCGCTGGTTGCTTTTCGGTCTTGGCCTCAGCTTTGCCGGCATGAACACATCATTTTATTTCGCCCTCGAGCGGCTTCCGATGAGCCTGGTTGCAGCCATCGAGTTCTTGGGATTCATCAGCCTAGCACTCTATGGTGTGCGTACTCAGCGAAACCTGATCGCGCTTATCGTCGCCGTTGCTGGCGTCTTTATCCTCATCAATGTCCAGCCCACATTTGACGCAACGGGTCTGATCTGGGCCGTGATCAACACTGTTTTCTTCGTTCTTTACATCATACTCGGCCACCGAGCCGCGCAGGCCGGTGTCGGTCAAGGAATAGAACTGATCAGTGCTGCCATATGGATTGCGTTTCTTATTTGCTTTCCGTTCAGTGTTCAGCACGTTGTCAACATAGTCGATCAACCACTGCTGATCCTTGCAGGAATTGGGGTTGGGATATGCTCGTCCGTAATCCCCTATATTTGTGACCAGTTTGCAATGACGCGGCTTCCACGCGCGACATTTGCATTAATGCTTTCAATCCTTCCAGCCATGGCAACGGTAATCGCCGCTATTGTACTTGCGCAGATTCCAACAGTACGGGATCTGATCGGTGTCAGCTTAGTCATTATTGGTATTGCGCTGCATAGACCGGCATCAATTTAGAAGTTCTACAGCCATCAGGAGAGTGCAACCGAAGAGGAAATGTCATGTCACAACACACTGACTTAACTTCCACGATCAACGAATACGGGATCCCCTCATCACCTCATATGGCGTGGGAAACGCATCGAGATCAGACATTGTCCAAGGTTAACTTCCGAAAACTGCTGGATAATGTGATTCCTGTAATCCGTATTAAGAATTTCGCTTCACCAGAAGAATGTGAGCGGATTGCGTCAGTGGTGGCTCAGACGAAATTCGGCGCCTATGAGCAACTGGACCCACCAATCTTGAAAATAGGGCCTTCACAATTCGAATCCCACGAAATGGGCGCTCAAGCCAAGCAGCACTATTTCTCCAGTGCCATGGACGCGCAGCTAACCTGCAACGAGATTTATGAAGCCGCTGAGTTTAACCCGATTGTGCGCCTCATGGATATGTTGAGAGCCGATTTGGCCGTTAGCTCGGCCATTGCCGAAGAAGCGGGGTGGGGATCATATTTTGCGGGAACAATCCGCCAGATCGATAATTCCGCAAAACTTCATGCGGATTTTGGAGAGATTACGGGCACGGGTTGGCAGATCGAGGCTGTTGATGCTCAACTCGCGATCAATCTGTTCCTTACCGAGCCGGAAGAAGGTGGCCACACAACAGTCTATAACCGCCCCTGGGTGCCGCGAGACGAAGAGATCGGGCACGTCGAAGGGTGCTATTCATATCAACGCGATCTGGTTCAAGGGGCAGACTACAAGATCATCACACCGATTGCCGGAGACATGGTGCTCTTCAACAGCCGCAACTATCATGAGGTGGAGGTGTCCTGCGGATCTCGTCTGACAGCTTCGACATTCCTCGGAGAGGTGCAGCCGGATCATGTCATCTTCTGGTCCTGATCAATCCTCGGCATAGGCTTCAATCTCTAGAAGCCAGCGTTCATCAAAGATGCCGGCAATTACGACTGTGAGCGCAGGCGCGTGTGAGCCAAGGATTTCAGCGCGCACGTGTCTATTCTCGTCGCCATATTTGCGATCAGACAAATAGGTGATGACCTTGACCAAATTACTCAGGTCCATATTGGCCTCCTCAAGGACAGACAAGATATGAGCCCAGGCCAAACGTGCTTGCCCCTCAAAGGTATGAGGAATGTTGCCGTCAGTATCGATCGGTATTTGCCCGCTGATGTAAAGCCGCCGCAACGAACCTTCTACCAATGCCCCGCGACTGGCACCGACCGGTGGCCTTGGGACCGACACGGGATTGACTGATACCTTTTTCATGAGCCAACCCGTCTTGGTACTTGGCGGCTGCTGTGACCGCTCATAGTCGACTTAATCCAGCGAACGAATTTTTCGACGTTGGCCGGTCTTACGGGTGTACGTGACACGAAGTGATAACCAAGACCGTCATCATCGGTTCCTTCTTCGAACAACAAGACCAACGAGCCGTCCTGAATATCTTGTTCCACGAAGAGCCTGACTGTAGCAGCTACGCCTGCGCCACGTCTGGCAGCAGGAAGAATCATGTTGCCAGGCAAATAATCGACCAGCACCTTCTCTCGATCAGGCAGGCGATGTCTGAACATCCATTCCTGAACTTCCCTTGTATCGAACTCTTGCACCCAGTGAAAACCAGTTAGATCGTTTCGTGTCTTGATCTTTTTGCCTTCCAACAGACGTGGGCTGGCGACAATGACATAAGGAGATGCAACCAACAGGTCGCTGACCAGGTTGGGCCAATCTCCGCGTCCATACTTGATCCCGTGCTCTATGTCGCCCGCGATCAAATCAACCGCTCCGAACCGAGTGTTGATGATCAGTTCAATCGACGGAAAGGCTTTTTTGAACTCGTTGAGCCTGGGGGCTAACCATTCGGTTGAAAACATGCCTGTCATGTTTATCGCCACTGGCAAGCTCTGGGATTGATTTTCTATGCTTTGAACTGCCCTTTGCATGAGGGCAAAAGCTTTCGACAAATCAGTAGCCAGTTTCTTGCCTTGATCTGTGAGATCCAGACGCTTCCCATGGCGGACGATCAATTGGCAGCCTACAAAACTCTCTAATCGCCGCACCTGCTGACTCACGGCAGAATGCGTTACATTTAACTCTTGGCCTGCCCTCGTGAAGTTTTGGTGGCGAGCCGCAGCTTCGAAGGAGCGCAATGCTGAAAGTGGTGGTAGTGTGACCATGGCATGTTAATTCCACTAACACATGAAATCTTAATCAACTAGGCGATTCTGCGCTCGGTTGCATAATATTTCATCTGTAAACTTCCCGTTTTACTCCAGATAGAGGATGTTCTCAGATGGCAGTGCAATCGTATGACGTTATTGTTGTGGGCGCTGGAGCGATTGGACTAAGCGTCTCATATGTATTGGCAAAAAAGAACGTCAAGACAGCCGTCGTTGCACCAGCCGATGATACTCAGGGCGCAACGAGGGCTGCTGGCGCCATGATCGATGCCTTTGGCGAGATTGAATTTTTGCACTCAGAACGCGACACGGCCAAGCTCGATTTCGAAGTGCAGTGTCAGAGGAAATTCCCTAACTGGCTTAGTGAGATAGAAGAAGTAAGCGGACAACCAGTATTTAATCAGAATGGTTTTGTCATCGTCAGTAACAGTGGTGGCGAACATGACAAAGCAAAGCTCAAGCTCATGCGTGAGCAAATGACCGAATATGGAGAATCTTTCGACGAGCTCGATCCAAAAGATGTGGTTGGCCTGGTTCCGAACTACATATACCGAGCCCATGAAGCGCTTTACATACCGAGTGCGCAAGCAGTTGATGCTGCTCAGTTATTGAGCGCGCTGGAAGCTGCTATTTCTACTTCAGATTGCGTTGATCGAAAAGACCTTAGGGTTACTAAGATCGAGCAAGAAGGTGCGAGTTGGACGGTCAGAACGGAAAGCGGAACCACACTGACAGCCGCAAAAATCGTAGTTTGTGCTGGTGCTCACAGTTTACGCCTTATTCCAGATGACCGATTGGCGATACCAAAGCTCTACTTTGGCCGGGGATCTAGCGTAACTGTTGTTGACGGGCCAGAGCTTCCTTACACTATTCGAACGCCGAACAGGGCTCTCTCATGCGGGATTCACATGGTCCCAAGGGCCAATGGTCGCCTATATCTCGGGGCAACCAACCTTTTTGGTATGGACTATGAGAACCTACCCAAAGGGCCTACCGTTGGTGAATTGCACACCTTGTTTGAAGCAATCCAGAACGAACTGAATACGAACCTTCGAAACGTCTCAATCGAGAGTATGCATAGCGGGTTACGGCCAGTTTCTCAGTTCGACACGCCTTTATGCGGAAAGACAAATTTGGATGGCCTTTTCATCGCAACCGCGACACATCGAACAGGCGTTCATATGTCGCCGCTTGTTGCTGAAATGGTGGTTGGCGATGTGCTTGATGAGGAGTACGCCTTCGACAATCCCTTTATGCCGACTGCCGAGCACCAAACAAACAAGGCCGTCAACCTCCGTCTTGGGGTCCGTTCACTGATTGCAACCATTCTGTTTCCCACAGGTCGCCTACCGTACAACCGCATGGAGGAAATCGAGACTTATATCACCGAGCTGCTGACGCTGGCAGTTCAACCAGATAAGGCAAATGGCCTCAGTAAAGAGCTTCAGGATATCATTGGAGACGTGCCCTTGGATGAACAAAGCGTGCTTCAGACATACCATCATATCCTGGAAGCTAAACTGCCTGAATATGGTCCGTACCCTTCATAAATCTCGGTGTGTTACAGGTGCTCGCTTTCGTCAGGCGATATCGTCGCAAGACATGAGCCAGAGAAAATCGCCGCTAAGTACGAATCAAAAGGCAGCGATCATCGAGTAATTTCGGGTTTGCGTTCGGCCTGCGACCTCTGTTCCAGATGTTGGCCGACGCGTCCGGCTTTTTCGGCCAGTGGTCCAATCGCATCCAGTTTGGCCGAAGCAGCGCGATCCTGATCATGTTGCTCGGCCTCGGGCCGGGCCAGGAAGCGATTCAGACCGTCAAGGCGTTGTTCGAGCGCCTGACGGAAAGCGCCATGCCTGTCGAGTTCGACATTCTCGGCTATCTCGAAGTAGTGCTGGCGCCTGATCTCCCGAAACGCATTCTGCCGAGTAATCGTCCGGTGAGGTTGAGTTTATGATGTTCGCGGTTTGGTCCAAATTTCGAAACTGATTTGACAATTAGTTTCGAAACGAGGTGAGCGCGTGCTTCGCTGATCTGAGCTGAGTTTTTCGCTACCGTGCCGAAAGCCGTAAGCCCGCCATGGCGGCGTGACTCGCAAGACCCAGCCTCCGGCAAACCCGGTGCGGTTCAGAGAGCAAGGCAAATGGTATCAAGATCCAAGGACAAGAAAACGCCCCAACTTCGTTCGTTCCGTTTTACAGACTTGCCGAAGTGCTACGAGATCGTAGCGCTGAGCTTTGGAGTTTCGGAAAGAGTATCGCCGCACATCTTGGCGGACTTTCTGGCAAAGCTCTATGTCGAGAGCAGCGTGATCGAAAGCAGCAAGGCTTTTGGGCTTGAGGTGGATGGGGAGGTTGTCGGGTTTCTGTTCGGGCGCCTGCCTGACGAGCCGCTTTTCCAAGGAAGGTATTCCGGATTCTTCGGCAAGCTGGCCATGATTGGTGAGCTGCTATTTCTCAAAGGTGTCAGTTTGGTCTCCAAATGGACCTGGCTGAAGAATGCCATTGAGCATGATCGGAGAAGTCCTGACTTGGGCACAAAGTGTGAGGTGATACTCTTTGTGATCTCGCCAGCCGCACAAGGGCTTGGAGGAGGCCGGATTCTGTTGGAGACGTTCATCGACCATTGCGTTACAAATGGTCAGAGCGATCTCTATCTGGAAACGGACGCGTCATCGAACTTCCGGTTCTATGAGCATCTCGGTTTCAAGCATATTGATAGTTTCAACTCGCCTATCGTGGCGGCTTTCTCAGGTGGATCAGGTGAAACCTTTGTGTATCATAAGGCGTTGTCATCCTGATGGCTTTTAAGGCGATCCGAAAACTGACTTTCTGGAAACCCAGTCAACAGAACCGTGGGTTTCTCGAAAAACAGGCATTGAATTTGACTAGGTGAGTGTTGACTCCGTCCGTACTGCCGACCGCAATTTGTCATCTAGCGAAGGGCTGTACGCGCTAGAGATACCACTGCTGATAACATTCCAGCGCCGTCGTTCGTGTGGGTATTCTTTCTTTAATCTTATTTCCTCTGAACCGTGAGCGATAGGGCGCCTTCGCCGGACGGTCACCGAGTAGCGCCGCCGCTGGCGCCTGATCTCATACGTCACGATAAGCGTCCCCGTATTCTAAGCGGACACGATCACCCGCTATTGCGTCCCAACTCGCATAGCGATCACCGCGGTATCAAGGTCGGCTCCGCCGCCGGACGCTTACTCTGCCGATTAGATATCCGCGAAATGGGCCGCTCCCGGTTCCATACCGATGAACGAGGCCAGATAGCTGGCTCTGGCCAGCGCGGCTTCGACTCACTTGTTCGCCTGCGTCTGCTGATAGGCATTGAAAACATCTGGGCGTTCCGGGGTGAACCATGGCAGAACTTTTCTGAATCCCGGCTCCGTCGGTCGATGCATCATGACCAAGACGGAGTTGGGCACAATGCCTGCCTTCAAAAGAAAATCGTTCAGTTCGAGCAACTAAGTTCCTTAGTCGTGGATCGATTTTGCATCGATGCCCTGGGCCTTCAGCCAGCGGCTGTCCCACTACGGAACCCGGCGGTGCTTCGTCCAAGAGAGATTATAGGTGCTCTTGTCTTTGATGGTCCATAACCATCAAAATCGCCAGAGCTCAAAATACAAGGCGCTTAGGAAGCGCTAATATAGCGTGGCTTCGACCTGCCGCGTGAACATTTAGGCGGCCGTCTCGGTATCATCTGCGCGTGGCTTCGCCGTTTTTGAGAGCGCGAGAGCTATGGATTCTGATACCTGGTTGGCTGCTGTGCGGATGGGATCAGTCTTGAGGTGAGCGTATCGCGCTGTGGTTTGGACTTGGGTGTGGCCAAGGAGTTTGCCGATCATCGTCAGATCCTGGCCCAGTTGCAGTGCGTCCGAGGCGAAGGAGTGACGAAGATCATGGATGCGTAAGTCATTGAGGCCTGCTCGTTTCCGCAGACGGCGCCACGGCTTCTGCATGTCGGTCAGATACTGCCCCTCGACCCGACCTGTGATGACATAGGGGTTGTTTTCGAGTTTCGAAATGGCCTTAAGTACATTGATGACCACTCGTCCTACAGGCACGATCTTCGCACCTGTCTTGGAATCCGGCAGGCGCAACACGCTCGCGCCGAAGTCCACATAGTCCCACTTCAAGGTTTGAATCTCGCCGAGCCGGCAACCGGTGAGAAGCAGAAGGCGGATGCAGTTGACCGCTTCGGGCTCGCTGTCGGAATCGCGCAGCACTTGACCGAGGCGAGCCAGTTCGTCGGGTGTCAGATAGCGCTCCCGCTTGATTTCCCTGAAGCGCTTCACCTTCCAGCACGGATTGACGCCGTCGGTGCGGACACCCCAGGTATGGGCGACGGAGAACATGACTGAAAGTACGCCGAGCGTGCGGTTGGCCTGATAGGGGGTGGCTTTCATGGATTGATGCAGGTCGACAATGTCGGCGCGCGTTATGTCGATGATCCGATGGGAGCCGAGTTTGGGGTCGATGAACAGATCGACCGAGCGCTTGTATTCTCCGTAGGTTGATGGCTTGCAGTGTACGGCGACATGTTCGTCGAGAAAACGCTGGCCGAACTCCTTCATTGTGGGCGAGGCCTTGCGTCTATCCCGCTCCTTCGCTGGGTCACCGCCCAGCCGGACGTCGGAGAGATGTTTCATTGCCTCGGTACGAGCCAAGTCCGGGGTCAGGGCGCCGTGCAGGCCAATATTGACACGGCGCAGTCGGCCTCCGGCCCGGAACTGGGCCAGATACATCTTCCGGCCGGACGGATAGACCCGAAGTCCAAAGCCCTTCAACTCGTCGTCCCAGAGGAAGAACTCCTTATCGGCAGGGGTTGCTCCTTCGACGGAACGTTTCGTGATCTTCGGCATGGAACACCTCGTGAACGCTGCGAGCCCCGGAATCAAATCGGAATCAATCGGGGCGAAATCACTGCGTCTTCATTCGTAGAATATCGTAGTCTTATATGCGGAATATGTCAACAGAATCATGTATTTATGCGGAAGATGGCGGCCGAATCGTATGCTTGGATGGCATGGCGAAAACAGCCCTGAGCAAACTCATAACCTGAAGGTCGCAGGTTCAAATCCTGCCCCCGCAACCATCGACAGCAGCACCCGCCCATCCCCAGGATCGGCGGGTGTTTTGCGTCCGGCCGCCAACGTCAGAATGCCGGCAAGGTCGCCCTCCAGCAACAGGTCCACATTGCCGTCCGCCCCGGGCGACACCACGATCCTCCCGACCAGCGCGCGGATGTCGTCGCCAGCCTCAAGGCGCGTTTGCTCGTCGTCCAGCGCCTCGAACAGGCTGTCGATCCGCTTGCGGTACTCCTCCGCCATGTTCGGATGCAGGAGGGCTGGTGGCTCTTCGGCAGAGGTGAGTTCTTTGGTGAGGTGCTCCTTGCGGTCCTCGAGTTCGAACAGTTCCTCCTTCATGCCGGGCGTCCGGTAGCCTTCCTTGATCGCATCGATGATCTTCCGGATACCGCGTTCGGCTCGTTCGAGTTCCGCTTGCTTGGTGGCGATATCGGACGATGCCTCCATTCGCAGGCGGTTGATCTCGCGCGTATATTCCTCGCAGAACTCACGGAACATTGCCGGATCCATGAGTTGGTTACGAAGCGCGTCGAGGATACGGCTCTCCAACTCGGCTCGCGAAATGCGGGCGTGGTTCGAGCACGTGCCCTTGTTCTTGACCGTCGAACAGCCGAAATGGTCGCGATAGGCAATAGAGTAGCCGCCGCCGCATTGTGAGCATTTGATCAGGCCGGAGAAGAGGTAGCGTTTGCGATGCGTCGCGCGGAGGCCATTGCCATCCGCATCGACGTAACGCTTGCGGATTTCTTTTTGCCGATCCTTCACTGCTTGCCAAAGGTGGTCGTCAAGAATGCGCAGTTCGGGCACTTCCTGGACGATCC
>NZ_CFHWAF010000072.1:0-23101 GCF_984452065.1 Hoeflea sp.
GGGGAACGATAGGATGGCCGGAACAATCACAAGAGGGAGACATGGCATGGCGGACGCGGTTCGCGACGAACTTCGCTTCATTCTCAATGCCGAAGTTGTGCATTTGCGCGATGTGTCGCCAACCCTCACACTGCTCGATTATCTGCGCCTGCAGCGCCGGCTTACGGGCACAAAGGAGGGCTGCGCCGAAGGCGATTGCGGCGCCTGCACGGTGCTTGTGGGACGGCTCGGGACCAAGGGGCTTGTCTATGAGACGGTCAACGCCTGCATCCGCTTCATGGGCTCGCTCGATGCCTGCCATATCGTGACGATCGAGCACCTGGCCGGCGTCAACGGACATCTGCACCCGGTCCAGCAGGCGATGGTCGATTTCCACGGCTCGCAGTGCGGCTTCTGCACGCCGGGCATTGTCATGTCGCTTTACGGCCTGTGGCTGCAAACGCCAAAGGCCGGCGGCGCACGGATCGAAAAGACGCTTCAGGGCAATCTGTGCCGTTGTACCGGCTACGAAGCGATCATGGATGCCGCCACGGCCATGGCCGATGCCGGCAATGCCGGCGACAAGCTGGTCGTCACCCATGACACGATCGCCAGCAAGCTGGAAGAGTTGAGCGACGGCATTCGCATCGACATCGAAACGGATGACGGACGTTTCCTGGTGCCCGGATCGGCCGAGGACCTAGCCGAGGTCCTTCAAACCAATCCGGATGCCACGATCGTTGCGGGCTCGACCGATGTCGGGCTTTGGGTCACGAAACACATGCGCGACATCTCGCCCGCCGTCTTCCTCAACCACCTGACCGAGTTGCAGGAGATCGCCGAGGATGAGGACGGCCTGACACTCGGCGCGGGTGTCAGCTACAGCGACGCCTTCGAGGCGGTGTGCAGCCTTGCGCCCACCATGGGCGATCTGTGGGACCGCATCGGCGGCGAACAGGTGCGCAATATGGGTACGGTCGGCGGCAATATCGCCAACGGCTCGCCCATCGGCGATACGCCGCCGCCACTGATCGCCCTCGGCGCCCGCGTGACGCTGCAAAAGGGCGAAGGAACGCGCACGATCGATCTCGAGGACTTCTTCATCGACTACGGCAAACAGGACCGCTCTCCCGACGAGTTCGTTCGTTCGGTCCATATTCCGCGCCTTCCGGCCGGCGAGCATTTTGCCGTCTACAAGATCTCGAAGCGGCGGGACGAGGATATTTCCGCGGTGTGCGGCGCTTTCCGGGTGGCGCTCGACGATAACAGGCTGGTGGGTTCGGCCTGCCTCGCCTTCGGCGGCATGGCGGCAACGCCCAAGCGGGCAAGGACGGCGGAACACACCATGATCGGACAGCCCTGGAACGAGGCGACCGTGGACGCGGCCATGACGGCGCTTCAAGCGGATTTCACGCCGCTCACCGATTGGCGCGCATCCGCGCAATACCGCATGCTGGCGGCAAAGAACCTCCTGAAGCGCTTTTACTTCGAGAGCCAGGGGCACAGCGCACAGGTGAAGCGCTACGATCGGGAAACCGCGGAGGCGTAGTGTATGAACGAAGCTTTGAACACACGCAGCAGCACCGCCATATCCGGCGGCGTCCACACGCCGCGCCGGCACGATTCGGCGCATAAGCATGTGACGGGCGCGGCCGAATATGTTGACGATATGGCCGAACCGCTCGGAACACTGCATGCCTATCTCGGGCTGTCCGAATGTGCGAATGCGACGATTACCGCGATGAATCTCGATGCGGTGCGCGCCGCGCCGGGCGTTGTCGGCGTGCTGACCGCTGCCGACGTTCCGGGAGAAAACGACATCAGCCCGACCCACCGGCACGACGAACCCGTGCTTGCCGACGGAAAAAGTGCGTTTTACGGCCAGCCGATCTTCGCCGTGGTCGCCGAAAGCCGGGAACAGGCCCGCAAGGCCGCGACCCTTGCCGAGGTCGTATATGAAGACCATCCGCATCAGATCGATGTCGTCGGCGCCGTCGAGGCCGGCTATCCGCACGTGACCGATCCGCTGCAATTGCGCAACGGCGATGCCGAAGGCGCGCTGACATCGGCGACAAACCGTCTTTCGGGCGAGATGCGCATCGGCGGACAGGACCACTTCTACCTCGAAGGCCATATCGCCATGGCCGTGCCGGGCGAAGACGATGAGGTGACGGTTTATTCCTCGACGCAGCATCCGAGCGAAATCCAGCATATGGTGGCCCAGGCCCTCGGCGCCGCCTCCAACGCGGTGACCGTGCAGACGCGCCGGATGGGCGGCGGCTTCGGCGGCAAGGAAACGCAGGGAAACCAGTTTGCCGCAATCGCGGCGATCGCGGCCAAACGCTATCATCGCGCCGTCAAGATCCGCCCCGACCGCGACGACGACATGACCGCCACCGGCAAGCGGCACGATTTCCACGTCACCTACGATGTCGCCTATGACGATGACGGGCGTATCGAAGCGCTCGATGCCGTGTTTGCCGCGCGCTGCGGCTTTTCATCCGACCTGTCGGGTCCGGTCACCGACCGCGCGCTGTTTCATTGCGACAATTGCTATTACCTGCCGAATGTGCGGCTTCGCTCGCGCCCGATGAAGACCGACACCGTTTCGAATACGGCATTTCGCGGCTTCGGCGGCCCGCAGGGCAAGCTCGGCGGTGAGCGCGTGATCGAGGAAATCGCCTACGCGCTCGGCAAGGACCCCCTGGAGGTGCGCAAGGCCAATTTCTACGGCATCGGCGAGCGCAACGTGACGCCCTATCACCAGGTCGTCGAGGACAATATCATCCACCGCATCGTCGAAGAGCTTGAGGCATCGTCGGACTATCAGATCAGGCGCGAAGCGGTGCTGGCGTACAATGCGGAAGGCGGCGTCCTGCGCAAGGGCATTTCGCTGACGCCCGTCAAATTCGGCATTTCGTTCACTGCGACCTGGTTCAACCAGGCCGGCGCGCTCGTCCATATCTATCAGGACGGCTCCATCCATCTGAATCATGGCGGAACGGAGATGGGTCAGGGCCTTAACACCAAGGTGGCGCAGGTCGTTGCCGACGAATTCCAGGTCGACCTTGAGACCATACGCATCACGGCGACATCAACCGGCAAGGTGCCTAATACATCGGCGACGGCCGCCTCGTCCGGCTCGGACCTTAACGGCATGGCCGCCGCAAACGCCTGCGAACAGATCAAGACCCGGCTGATCGCCTATGCATGCGAGCATTTCGGCGTGCCGGAAGAACAGGTGGCCTTCGTGCCCAACCATGTCAGGGTCGGCAACCAGCTGATCCCGTTCCATGAGTTCGTCCAGAAAGCCTATATGCAGCGCGTCCAGCTTTCCGCGGCCGGTTTCTACAAGACACCGAAAATCCACTGGAACCGCGAGGAAGGCCGGGGCCGGCCGTTCTTCTACTACGCCTATGGCGCATCCGTCTCCGAGGTGACCATCGATACGCTGACCGGCGAGTACCATGTCGACCGGGTCGATATCCTGCAGGACGTCGGCAAGTCGCTGAACCCGGCAATCGACATGGGGCAGGTTCAGGGCGCTTTCGTACAGGGCATGGGCTGGCTGACCACCGAGGAATTGTGGTGGGACGACAAGGGGCGGCTGCGCACCCACGCGCCGTCGACCTACAAGATCCCCCTCGCCTCCGACAAGCCGAAGGAGTTCAACGTCGAACTCGCCAACTGGTCCACAAACCGCGAACGCACCATCCGCCGCTCCAAGGCCGTCGGCGAGCCGCCCTTTATGCTTGCCAATTCCGTCCTTGAGGCTCTGTCCATGGCGGTTGCAAGCGTGGCGGACTATCGCGAATGCCCGCGCCTTGACACGCCGGCAACGCCGGAGCGCATTCTGCTTGCCGTCGAGCGGCTGAAGAAGGTCTAAGATGCAGCGCCGGCCGGCACGACTGGAACGTTTTCTGGAGGACAACAGCCCGGTCGCGCGCGTGCGCATCACCGAGGCGCAGGGCTCGACACCACGCGAAAGCGGAACATGGATGCTGGTTTCGGCAAACGGTATCTTCGGAACCATCGGCGGCGGTCAGCTCGAACTCATGGCCATCGGCGAGGCCCGGTCCCTGCTCACCGGCGCGGCCGACAGGACGGACTTGAATGTCCCGCTTGGTCCGGAAATCGGCCAGTGCTGCGGCGGGCGTGTGCGCGTCGAGATCGAGCGACTGGAGCCGGCAGGCATCGATCAGACGCGGGCAATCGTCGAAGCGGATGATGACGCCCTGCCCCATGTCTATGTGTTCGGCGCCGGCCATGTCGGCAAGGCGCTCGGCGAGGCGCTGAGCCTGCTTCCGGTCCGTCCGTATCTGGTGGAGACCCGTCAGGAAGAGCTCGACAATGCCACAGCCGATGTCGAAAAAGTGCTTGCCGCCATGCCGGAAAGCATCGTGCGCAAAGCGCCGCCCCGTTCCGCCTTCATCATCATGACCCATGATCACGCGCTCGATTTCATCATCGTGCGCGAAGCCCTGGCGCGGACGGACGCCGCCTATGTCGGCATGATCGGCTCAAAAACCAAGCGCGCGACCTATGTGAGCTGGCATCGGAAGGAAGGCGGCAAGCGGGAAGATTGCGATCGCCTCATCTGCCCGATCGGCGCGAGCGGCCTCGGTGACAAGCGGCCGGCCGTCATAGCGGCGCTTGTCGCTTCGGAAGTCATCGGGGCACTGGCTGACATACCGGTCGGCTCCTCATAATACCGGTCAATATATTGCCGCAATTGATCGGATGGCCGCACCTGTCTTTCTATTTAATTTAAAAAATTCAGATAGTTACCTCCCTGCAAACATTAACTGGAGTTAATTTGAAGCCGGGCGGCACGGCCCCACATCGGAGTCAAGGACGGATTTGCACGGGGCAGATCCGGTTCAACGAAGAAAGGATGATGTCATGCTCAATATTCTGGCAAAACACAGAATGAGCGCAATCGACTCCGAAATTCGCAGCCTGGTCAGCCGTGACAGGCTGGATGACCGCGAAATCGGGCGGCTTGAGCGCCTGGACGGCGCTTACAGGTTCTGGAAAAGATTTTCCCAGGGCCGACCAAAGAAGGGCGTCAAGCCCGTGATCGGACGGAGCGCAGTCGCTCCCGTCAGCTAGATTGCGACCGTGGCTGCACGGCTAGTGCAGCCTGAACTCGCAATCGACCCGCGTCCACTCGCCCGGCCGTATCAGTTGCTGATGCGTGAACTGGACGGAGTGGATCGGGCCATCAAGGTTTTCCTGCCAGAAATCCAGAAATCCGTGCAGCTTCGGGAACTCCGGAGCAAGATCATATTCCTGCCAGAGATAGGACTGGATCATGGTCCGATAGTCGGGCATGCGGTAGTAGATCTGTGCCGTCGTCAGCCCATGCCCGGCCAGCATCAGCTCCATTTCGCTTGCGCTCATTCGCTCCTCCGAATGGGTGTACACCGAATCATAATTGTCCCCCGAATTGCCGAGCAAGGCAACTCGGATCAAAATTTATTGTTTTGAATCAGATTGTTAGCACTCAAAAATCTTGAGTGCTGATAGCTGCACGGCTATAGTCTGCGTGTACCGGGAGCGATGATGCACGTGGCGAGCCTTGAAACGATCACAGTCGTCTATGACCTTCCAGTAGCGGTGTGCCTGAAGTCCGCTCTGGAAAGCCAAGGTATTGTTGTCTTTGTCGACGGTCTTCACCACGCCAGTGTCGACTGGTGGGTGACGGTTGCTTTGGGCGGCATGCGGGTGCGCGTGATCGACCGGGACGCTGCAGCAGCAAGGGACTATCTGCGCAGTGTTGAAAGCCAGGTAGAACCGCAGCACCCGATATCGTCAGACATCTGGAAACGACCGGTCACCAACAGCCTCCTGCTTTTGTTCGGAATGGTGCTGGCCTCAACGCCGATCTGGCTGCGTACGCGGCCTCGCGGCCTCAACCAGCTGCCATGACTGCTACAGGCGCGCGCGCACCTGCCGGTGATCCGAAAACACCGCATGCGCTCCGGCCTCCTCAAGCCTTTCCGCATGATCTTCACCGACATGGCCGCCGCCGGCAAAGCCCCAGACCGTCATGCCGGCGGCAAGGCCGGCTTTGACGCCGTTGACGCTGTCCTCGATGATGAGACAGCCGGACGGGTCGGCGCCGAGCCTTCGGGCCGCCATCAGGAACAGATCAGGTGCCGGCTTGCCGTTCTCCACCTGTCCGGCGTGGTAGATATGGGGGTCGAAGTGCGGCCGCAGCCCGGTGATATCGAGCTTCAGGTCGAGACTGTCGGGCGCGCTGGACGAGGCAACCGCCATCGGCCCTTCAAATCCGGCAATGACCCCGTCAATGCCCTCGATGATGCGCAAATCCGTTTTCATGCGCGCAATGCACGCCGCGCGCAGCGAGGGGCCGAAGTCCGCCGGCAACGCTTCTCCTTTCACGCGTCGGTGGTCCCGGTCGAGTTCGGCGAGATAGTCCACCGAGCTCAGACCCATGAAGCGACGCATATACTCGGCTGCCTCATATTCCAGTCCGATGCCCGCCAGATGTTCGCGCTCGACCGCGTTGTAGATCACTTCCGAATCGACAAGCACACCGTCGCAGTCGAAGATGATTGCTGAAAATCCCATGACTTGTCCTATCGATCGATCCAGACGGTGGGGACGCCGGCCTGCCACCCGCGCCGCTCAAGCTCCGGCGTCCTGTGCTCTTCCACCGGATAGCCGACGCACAGATAGGCGATAAAACGCCAACGGTCCGGCACGCCAAGCAAACCGTTCATCTCCGCCGGTTCAAGAATGGACACCCAGCCGACACCTATATTGAGCGCACGGGCCGCCAGCCAGAGCGTGTGAACGGCCATGACCGCCGAATAGGACACGGTCTCCGGCATTGTCCGGCGCCCGAGACCGCAACCCTCTTCCGGCTCGGGATCGCAGAAGACGGCGTAGTGCACCGGCGCTTCACGCAGGCCTGCAAGCTTCAGGGCGCGATAGTCCCGCTGGCGCTCGCCATCATAGGAGCCGGCAGCGCGCTCGTTTTCGCGCCTGAAGTTCTCGGCCACCCGCTGGCGCAAACCGTCATCGATCACCCGCACCATACGCCACGGGCGGCTGTTGCCGACGGACGGGGCATAGTCCACCGCCGCCTCGACCTTAGCCAGCGCCGCCGGGTCGACCGGCTCGGTCCGAAAGTGGCGGATGTCCCGCCGCCATTCCAGAATATCGCGCAGCCTTGCGTGGTGTTCGTGTTCGAGCTTCATCGTCGTTTGGCCGGAAATGCCGGATCGGCGGTGGAATCGGTATCATCATGACTTTGCACCCTTCTGCCGCGGCGGCAACCGTTTTTGCTTGCCGCCGGATTCCGGCTCGAACGCTGCTTCATTGCAGCGCGGCGCGGATCATCTTCTGGCAACGGGCGGCCATGAAATCAATGAACAGCCGCAGCTTCGGATCCTGGAAATCCTTGTGCGGGAAGATAACAGCCAGTTTCGCAGCGGTTGGCGGGTTGTCCGGCAGAACCGTGACAAGCTGGCCGGAATTGATGAAACGCTGGACCTCGAAGCGGGGCTTGTTGACGATACCGTGGCCGGCAAGAGCCCACTCCATCAGCACATCGCCATCGTCGGAATCGAAAACGCCGCCGACCTCGACCTTGCGCACGCCTTCGGGCGTCTGCAGTGTCCACATATATTCGCTGGACCCCGGAAACCGCAAAAGCAGGCAGTTGTGGCCGTCCTTGACCAGGGAATCGATGCTGTCGGGGGTGCCGGCCTTTGCGATGTAGTCGGGCGAAGCGCACAACACGCGCTCGCAGTCCATAATGCCGCGCATGCGCAAGGATGAATCCTCGATCACGCCCAGCCGGAAGGCCAGATCGATGCTTTCCTTGAGGATATCGACATTGTGGTCGGACAGGCGCAGCCGGACCTCGATCTCCGGATATTGTTCGTGAAAAGCCGGAATGCCGGAGGCGATGAAGCGCCGCCCGAAGCCAAGGGGCGCGGTGACCCGGATAACACCCTTGGGTTTGCCCGATACGGAGGCAATCGACGCTTCCGCATCTTCAACGGCCTGGATGATGCGGCCGGCGCCGCGGTAGAAGATCTTGCCGTGCTCGGTCGGCGTCAACTGCCTTGTGGTCCGGTTGAAAAGCCGCACGCCGAGATATTTTTCCAGCTCCTTTACCCGATTGCTGGCAACGGCCGGCGAGATGCGCAAATCACGCCCGGCGGCCGACAGGTTTCCCAGCTCCACGACCCTTAGGAAGACCTTTATATTTTCAAAATACGACATAGGCTGACCATATGATTATTTAGAATTTTTTGAAAGTCATCCGGCAAGTCCACGCTTTCTTTAAGGCGGCGCGGTCGTCACAATACGGCAAACCACAAGGGGACCCACATGTACGATTTTGCCATTGCCTGGGATTGGCTGTCCTTTGCCGCGCGCTGGCTTCACGTCATTACGGCAATCGCCTGGATCGGGTCGTCATTCTATTTCATAGCGCTGGATCTCGGGCTGCGGCAGCGCCCCGGCCTGCCCGAGGGAGCACATGGCGAGGAGTGGCAGGTCCATGGCGGCGGTTTCTATCACATTCAGAAATATCTGGTCGCGCCGGCGGAGATGCCGGAACATCTGACGTGGTTCAAATGGGAATCCTATATGACCTGGATTTCCGGCTTCGTACTGATGTGCATCGTCTACTATGCGGGTGCCGATCTTTATCTCATCGATCCGGCGGTGCTCGACATCCCGGCGCCGGTCGCGATCCTGATTTCGCTTGCCTCGCTTGCCCTTGGATGGGTCGTCTACGATTTCGCCTGCAGGGCATTTCTCGGCAGGAGCGATACGCTGCTCATGGTGTTCCTCTACGCGGTGCTCGTGCTCATGGCCTGGGGATACACCCATGTCTTTACCGGCCGGGCGGCGTTCCTGCATCTGGGCGCCTTCACCGCGACCGTCATGTCGGCCAATGTCTTCATGGTGATCATACCCAATCAGAAAGTCGTCGTGGCGGACCTGATCGCGGGGCGAAAGCCGGATCCCAAATACGGGCAGATCGCCAAGCAGCGCTCGACGCACAACAATTATCTGACGCTGCCGGTCATCTTTCTGATGCTGTCGAACCATTATCCGCTGGCCTTTGCCACCGAATTCAACTGGGTGATCGCATCGCTGGTGTTCCTGATGGGCGTGACCATCCGCCACTGGTTCAACACGCGCCACGCACGCAAGGGCAATCCGACATGGACGTGGCTTGCAACGGCCGTTCTCTTTGTCATCATCATGTGGCTCTCAACGGTTCCGAAGGTCCTGACCGGCGAGGACGAGGCGGAGACCGCGACAGTGGCGCCGGCATTCGAGCGCTTTGCCGCCAACGCCCATTTCGATGATGCCCGAGACATCGTGCTTTCCCGCTGTTCCATGTGTCATGCGCAGGAACCGGTTTGGGACGGCATCATCGTGCCGCCCAAGGGCGTCGTATTCGAAACCGATGCCGAGATCGCCGCACAGGCCCGCGATATCTACCTGCAGGCCGGCCGCAGCCACGCCATGCCGCCGGCGAACATCACCGGGATGGAGCCGACGGAACGGCAAATGCTCGCGGCCTGGTTTGAAAGCGCCGTGACCTCGAAAAGGGAGCCGGAGTAAGTGCGTACAAGGCTGATCATAGGACGGCTTCTGTCGTTCAGGGAAGCGCCGCTGGGTTTAGGAGATACGACCGCCTACACCTATGAGGAAGACGGCGCCGTTCTGATACGCGACGGGACGATCGCGGCCGCGGGCGCCTATGCGGACGTGAGGCGTGCGGCCGCCGAGGATGCGATCGAAAGCGACCACCGCCCGCATCTCATCATGCCCGGCTTCATCGACACGCACATACACTTTCCGCAGATGCAGGTGATCGGCTCCTATGCGGCGGCCCTCCTGGAATGGCTCAATACCTACACTTTCGTGGAGGAACAGAAATTTTCCGACACCGGTCATGCGGAGCGTATCGCGAGCGCGTTTTTCGACGAACTCCTGCGCCACGGCACGACCACCGCCGCGACCTACTGCTCGGTGCACAAACAGTCGGCCGATGCCTTCTTTGCCGAGAGCCACCGGCGCAATCTGCGCATGATCGCCGGCAAGGTCATGATGGACCGCAACGCCCCGTCCGGACTGCTCGACACGCCCCGGAGCGGCTATGACGACACCAAGGCGGTGATCGAGCAGTGGCACGGCAAAGGCCGTCAGATGGTGGCGATTACGCCGCGCTTTGCGATCACCTCGACGCCCGAACAGATGGAAATGGCGGGCACGCTGATGCGCGAGCATCCGGACCTGCACATGCAGACCCATCTGTCTGAAAACCATGCGGAAGTCGCCTTCGCAAAGGAGCTTTTCCCATGGAGCCGCGACTACACGCATATCTACGAGCACTACGGCCTTCTGGGTCCGAAAAGCCTGTTTGGGCACTGCATTCACCTCAGCGAGCGCGAAGCGGACATTATGGCGGAAACCGGATCGGTCGCCGTCTTTTGCCCGACGTCCAATCTTTTCCTCGGCTCCGGCCTCTTTGACCTCAAAACGCTGGACGAGCGGGAGAAGCGGGTGCGGATCGCGGTCGCGACCGATGTGGGCGGAGGAACAAATTATTCCATGCTGCGCACCGTCGACGAGGGTTACAAGGTGCTGCAGCTGCAGGGCCAGCGGATGAATCCGCTGGAGAGTTTCTACCGCATCACGCTCGGCAATGCCCGGGCGCTGTCGCTGGAAGACAAGATCGGCTCACTGGAGCCGGGCAAGGAAGCCGACATCGTGGTGCTCAACGCCCGCGCCACCCCGGCCATGGCGCTCAAGATGGACGTCGTGACACATCTCAGCGAAGAGCTGTTCCTGCTGCAGACGCTTGGCGACGACCGGGTGATTGTCGAGACCTATGTGGCCGGAGAGCCGGCAAAGAGCACGCTTGCAGGCACCATGAATTGACGCAAGCACCGGATGTGAGTTTTGAAACGCAGCCGAATTCGCCGTGCCAGCCGATCTTTGGCAGACTCAGCTTCCGCGATAGGTCGAGTAACCGTAGGGCGAGATCAGAAGCGGCACGTGGTAGTGCGCATCCGCATCGGAGAGACCAAAACGGATGGGGATGATGTCGAGGAAGGCAGGCTGCGGAGGTTTCACGCCACTATGCCTGAGATAATCGCCGGCATGAAAGACAAGTTCGTAAACACCTGTCGACATCTCATCCCCTGAGAGCAAGGGCGCATCGCAACGGCCATCATCGTTGGTGGAGACGGTTTTCACCAGGATACGGTCTTCGCCATTGACCCTGTAGAGCTCAATTGAAAGGCCGGCCGCCGGCTTGCCGCTGGCGGTGTCGAGCACATGTGTCGTCAATCGTCCTGTGTCTGACGCCATGGGGTCCTCCGAAGTTACCAGTTGCCGCGTTCGATGCGGAAAGCCGACGGATAGACGGCTTCCTCAAGATTGTTGCCCGCACCCTCACGGTCGACGACGAGAAAGTCGGAAACGTCGTCGATCGCGATCAGCGGATGATGCCAGACATTGGTCCGGAAGTTCACCCCCTGCCGGCCGCCGGCCAGAAAGGCCTGCGGCAAGCCGGGACGGCCGTTTTCATCCGGCGCGACGACAACAAGCCAGCTGCGGTCGTCGATCGGAAAAAAGGCCTGACTGCCGAGCGGATGACGCTCCATCATCGTGACCTCGTAGGGAAACTGCCGCGGCTGCCCGCGAAACAGGCTGATGATCACCGCGCCATCCGCATCGGTTTGAGCTGCCGCCAGCGCATGGAAGCGCTCGGTCGTGCCGGCATTGATCAAACGGCGCTCGGCGCCGTCGGTCTCAAGCACGTCGCCGAATGGCGCGAAGGCCCCGCGCGTCAACGGCCGGACTTGCACAATGGCGGACATGTCAGACCTTGTTTCCAAAGATCCGCAACCGGCTCACCCCGCCGTCGGGGTGAATGTTGAAGCGAACATGGGTGAAGGGGCCGTTTGCTTCGATATGTTCGCCTGAAAACTCGTGGATGTGATCCATCTGAAGTTTCCGCGCCGACAGGATCGGCGTCCACTGCGCCGACGCGGCGATCTCGGCATCATCGAAACCGCCGGAGTGATCCGGCAGATGGGCGCCCAGCAGGTCGCAACTGTCGGGATAATTGCCCTTGAAGTGCGCCGTGTCGATGACCACCCGGCCTATGGCGCCGGCGTGACCGAGTTTGAGCACGGCCCAGTCGTGGCCGGGCCCGCGCCGACGGGCGGTCTCCCAGCCGTCACCCATATTGACCCCGCGTCCGGGGCCCAGAAGCCGCTCGGGCGCACCGAAATGGGCATCCGACCAGGCAAGGGCGCGGCCGCCATTGAACACATAGGCAAGATCGATCTCCTGATCCGGCGAAACCTTTTCCCAGTCGAAATGCGCCGCGCCATAGGCCCGCAGGCGGGCAACACCGCCGTCCGGGTAGATATGCAGCCGCAAATGCGTCCACACGCGGCCGCGCATGGCGTGATCGTCAATGGCGCGGAAATGATGCTGCCCCGGCCCGAGATCGGTCCTGCCGAGGATTTCAACCCATCCGGCATCGTCGTCCGGATCCCCATCCTCCATGAACACAGCCTCGACACTCGCCTGCGGCGGGTAATTTCCGGTGAAATGGCTGGTGTCTATGTCGAAGCCGAAGATGCGGCCGGGCATTGCCAGCCGGATCACGGCCCAGTCATGTCCGGGAACACGTTTGCGGCGCGACTCCCAGCCGTCCATCCACTTGCCGTTGTCGTCGTACTTGTCCGCTATAAACACGGCCGGTTCGTCGGACAGCATGCGCTCCAGCGGCGCGAAGAACTCGTCCGTCGCATAAAGCGCCTTTGCTCCAAGCCGCGCCGATGCAAGGTTGATGGTGCCGTTGGCAAAGTCCGGCAGGTCCTCAGCGAAATCGGAGGATTTGACTGCGTGATTCATTGACTACTCCGGTAAAATGGCGTCGAGCCTCAGCCTTGCGATCTTCTCAACCTGTTCGCAGGCCGTCTGGAACTCTTCTTCCTCGGTGTTTGAGATGCGTCGTTTGAATGCGGCGAGGATGTCGTCCTTGCCAAGACCCTTGACCGCGATAATGAAGGGAAACCCGAAACGGGACTTGTAGTCTTCGTTCAGCCGGGTGAACTCCGCGTGCTCCTCGGCACTGAGGCGATCGAGACCGGCGCCCGCCTGCTCCGCTCTTGAATCGTCCGTCAGTTTCCCGGCCACAGCCAGCTTTCCGGCAAGATCGGGGTGAGCCAGCAACACGTCGCGGCGTTCCTGCCGGCTGGCCTGCCGGAAGATGGCGCAAAGCGCCGCATGGACGGCGCCGGAGCGGAGCGGATCGTAAACCGCGCCGCTGTCATAGGCGCGTTCGGCAACCCATGGCGAGTGCTCAAACACACCTGCGCACTGATCGAGGAACGCGCGGCGGGCGGTCATCGCTCACCCCCGGCCGGTTTGTGGTGTTCGTGCCAGTGGCGCGCGATGTCGATGCGCCGGGCGACCCATGCATCATCGTGCGAGGCCACATAATCGAGGAAGCGGGCCAGCGCCGCGGCCCGGCCCGGCCGCCCGACCAGACGGCAATGAAGCCCGACGGACATCATCTTCGGCGCACCGGCCGCACCCTCGGCATGAAGCAGATCGAAGCTGTCCTTGAGGTAACTGTAGAACTGATCGCCGCTGTTGAAGCCCTGCGGCGTCGCGAAGCGCATGTCGTTGGCGTCAAGCGTGTAGGGGATGATGAGATGCGGCCCGTTCGGTCCGTCAACCCAGTAAGGCAAATCGTCCGCATAGGCATCGGATGTGTAGAGAAATCCGCCCTCCCCGATCGCCAGTTCGGCGGAATGGACCGAACTGCGGCCGGTGTACCATCCAAGCGGCCGTTCGCCTGTGACCTCGGTGTGGATGCGAATCGCCTCGCGCATATGCGCGGCCTCCTCCTCGCGGGTGAATGCGCGATACTCGATCCATTTGAGCCCGTGCGAGGCGATTTCCCAGCCGGCTTCCTTCATGCCCGCGACAGCCTCGGGGTTTTTCTGCATGGCGGTGGCGACGCCGTAAACGGTGACCGGCATATTGCGGCCGGTGAACAGGCGCCACAGGCGCCAGAACCCGGCGCGCGAGCCGTATTCGTAGATCGACTCCATGTTCATGTGCCGCTCACCCGGCCATGACTTCGCGCCTACGATCTCGGACAGGAAGGCTTCCGACCCGTCATCATCATGAAGAATGTTGTTCTCGCCGCCTTCTTCGTAATTGATGACGAACTGTACCGCGACCTTCGCACCGCCGGGCCATTGCGGGTCCGGAGTGTGGCGGCCGTAACCAATCATGTCGCGCGGATATTCTGTCAACTGAAAGGCTCCCTTTTTCCATGCAACGGTAGCACCACCAAGGTCAAAACTCGACGCTCCAAACCCCCGGCATTTGTTGAAACTGTTTCACAACAAACGATTGCCGCTCGCCGGGAAAGATGGAAACAGCCGGTTACGGCGGACCCGCCACCGGAGGGCCCGGCTTCGCTGCGGGCAATCAGCATTGCGCCCGCCAGACAGACCGCGGCCGCGATCCAGTGTTTCGGCCCGGCATGCTCTTTGAGGAGAACCACGGCCAGGATGATGGCAATACGGTCGTTCACCGAATCACGGGTCCACCCGGCGGAAGGGGACGGCACAATCCGTGAAAGGTCAATCAGGAGACAGGATTGCCGCGATGAGCGCGTTTGCCGCCGTTTCGAGATCGCCGCCGTTGTCGATCACGGTGGCATCAGGCCATCTGGCGTTCAAAACGGCGCTGCGCTCAAGCCGGGCGCGAATGTCGTCCTGGCTCTCCCTGCCACGGTCGGCGAGACGGCGCGCGAGCACCTCGGCCGAGGCGGTGATCTCAATCACGCGAAAATTCGCATAGTGCCGGCTGAGGCCCGCCAGCGCTGCGCGCGACCCGTTGCACACGGCGCGCTCCCCTGCACTTATGCGTTCGTCGATTTCCGCTGGCAGGCCGTATCTGAGACCGTGCGCATCCCAATGGAAGGCAAAGGCGCCCTCATTCAGCTTCCGCTCAAAATCATGACGCGTGCAGGGAATATGGTTTTCCGTTGCGCCATCGGCGGGCCGCGTGATGACACGGCGGACGAAAAAGATATCCGAACGGTCGGCGAGGACGCGGCGGGCGCGGTTCATCAATGTGTCCTTGCCGGCTCCGCTCGGTCCGACCACGGCGATAAAGGTGCCGTTCGCGACGGCCTTGCCGTCCGGCCCTTCGGTTCGTTCGACGGCGGACGACATTACGCGACCCTTCGCCCCTCCCGCCACACGGTGCGCACGATCGGGATGTGATGGTCGACGCTGACGCGCACCAGATCGCCGCGCTTGCCGACGGCGATCTCGCCGCGATCGTGAAGACCGCAGGATTCGGCGGCGTTCCTGGACACCATGCGTATCGCTTCCGGCAGGTCGATCGTGTCCACGCGTTCGCCGATGTCGAAGGCGGACTGGATCAGGCTGAACGGAATGTAGTCGGACGACAGGATGTCGAGCAGGCCGTGCTCGGCCAGTTCCTGGGCCGCGATGTTCCCCGAATGCGAGCCTCCGCGCACAACGTTGGGGGCGCCCATGAGAACCGCCATTCCCGCCTCTTTCGAGGCCTTGGCGGCTTCGAAGGTCGTGGGAAATTCGGCAACCTGAATACCCTGTTCGACGGCTTCCCCCACATGGTCAAGCGTCGCATCGTCATGGCTGGCGAGAATGATGGCGCGTTCCCTGCATGCCTGCGATATGGCCTTGCGGTTGCGGTCGGAATTGGCTTCCGAATCGGCAATGCGTTTCTTGCAGAACGCGGCAAAGACCTCGTCCGACATTTTCAGCTTGCCCTGATAGTAGACACTGTAAGCCTCCAGATTGCGAAACTGCCGCTGGCCCGGCGAGTGGTCCATCAGTGAAACGAGCCGGACGCGTTCGTCCTCATCAAAGGCGGTAAAGCCGTTAAGGCAATCGGCGGCCGAGACCTCGCACCGCAGGTGCAGGAAGTGATCGGCGCGCAGGCGGTCGTTGCGGCAGCCATCGTCAATGGCGTCGGCCAGGTGGCGCATGTCATCGGCCGACAGATCGGCGTCTTCGTCCATGCCGATACGCAGCGCATCGAAGACCGTGGTGATACCGGAGGAGCAAATCTGCGCGTCGTGGGCCAGGACCGCGGCAAAGGGGTTCCAGCGCACCTTCGGGCGCGGCGCGTAGTGCCCTTCGAGATGATCGGTGTGAAGCTCCACAAGGCCGGGGATCACGTAGTCGCCTTCCATGTCCAGGGCGGACGGGATGGCAGTGGCGCCGCCGACATCCTCGATAAGACCGTTGCTTACGACAACTGTGCCTTCGACAATTTCGTCCGCGAGGACAAGACGTGCGTTTTTCAAAACCAGATCTGACATGGGCTTCCTGCGGGTTAACGCTATGCGTAGCGGCGCTGCTCGGCCGCAAGCAGCGGAAATAGGGAATGGACCTTGAACGGCGCACCGCGCTCGGCTTCTGTAAACAGCGCGACGTTGCGAACCTCAACCGGCTCGCTCAGCACCGGATCAAAAAAGGCGTGCAACGCCTGCGCGACCCGGGTGGCGTCGGCTGATCCGACCGGGCCGGTCAGGGTCATGTGGAATCGAAACTCCTCAAAGACGTAAGGATAGCCCCATCGCTGCAGATTGGCCAGTTGCGGCGGGGTCAAATTGTGCGGCGAACGGCGCTCAATCTCGGCATCGTCCAGCGGCGCCCGGAACGGCTCGAAGTCACGCACGCTTCTGGCCGCAAGGTCATCGAGTTCGGCCACGGGACTGTCCGGCACAAGAGCAAAAAATGCGCCGATGCGGGCGATGACGAGCTTTGGAATTTCAAACGGCTGGACCGACCCTGCGAACGCGGTCAGCGCACTGAGGAGTTCCGGTTCGCCCATGCCGGAGGCAAGGGTGAACGGCGCCTTGAGCGTTGCGTGAAAACCGTAGCGGCGCGGCGGGGCCGTATGAAAGGCGATTTCCGCATCGTTGAGGCCGGAAATCGCCGGCGCTCCCACGGTCTCGTCGGTAAACGCGTCGCGCCCCAGCCAATTGGTCGCCACGCGGGTCAACGGGTCGCTCGATGGCGGCGCGAAATATATGGCGTACCGCATTGCGTTATCTCCCGGCTGCCGGATCTGCAAGGGACAGGTGCTGATTCCCCGGTTCCTCAATCATATAGGGAATGTACGACAATATCATGAGTATGGCACCTATGCGGCTTTCGGCTCACGCCCGATGAGGCGGCTGCGGATGGCGTTTGAAATGCTGTCGAAGATGAACACGGTCACGAGGACGAGAATCACCATATAGGCAACATTTTCCCAGTCGGCATTGGTGCGCATGGCTTCCCACAGCTTCAGGCCGATGCCGCCGGCGCCAACGGCGCCGATAATCGTTGCGGAGCGGGTGTTCGATTCCCAGAAATAGAGCGACTGACTGGCAAAGATCGGCAAGACCTGCGGGACGACGCCGTAACGCTGAACCAGCACCGGCGATGCGCCGACCGAGCGAATGCCTTCACGCTGTTTGTCGTCAATGTTCTCTAACGCCTCTGCATAGAGTTTGCCGAGCGTTCCGGTGTCGGTGAAGAAGATCGCCGATATGCCGGCGAGCGGCCCCGGTCCGAAAGCACGGGTGAAGAACAGAGCCCAGATCAGCATGTCGACGCAGCGCAGGAAGTCGAACAGGCGCTTTAACAACTGGTTGATAATCCGGCTGCGCGTGATGTTCCTGGCGGCGGCGAAAGACAGCGGAAAGGCGAGAATGGTGGCAAACAGCGTTCCGACGAAGGCCATGACGATCGTCTGAAGCAGCTTGATCCAGACATCGGCATGCTGCCATTCGGCATTGTAGAGGATGTTGTTCCATGCAAGGTCCAGATTCGACATCTCCGGCTTTATCCGCTCGCCATTGGCAATCGTTCCCATTACCTCAAAAAAACTCATGCCCCAGAACGGCGAAGCGGTGTCGAACCAGAAGTTCTCCCAACCCAGAAAACGGTGACGTATCTTGACTTCATCGCTTTCAACCTCGACCGTCCCGGCAAAGCCCAGATTCATCAGGATATCGCCGCCGGCCTGCTTTTGCCGCGCCCATTGCGGCAGCGGCCCGTCCGCCGTCACCGCCTGATCCGGCACGACATCGACGGCGAAAATCTCTCCACCGTAATCGACGGTTACGCGTCCCGGCTCGACATTCACCTTAGCGGAACCGATTTCGAGATCGACACGTGTCACGACCGTTTCCGTGACCGTCTTTGTCTCGGCCGGTGAATCGGCCTCGGCGGCCGGCTGCGCGCTTTGCGTCTGAGGCGCCATAAAGCTCGAACCCGACGATGTGTCACCGGCACCGCCTTCCTGTGTCCCGGGCGCGCCCGGCATCATGAAGGAATTGACCGTGGAGCGGGTGCTCGTTTCGGTGCCGATACCGCCGCCGGTTTCGGCCGCCACCTGACGCTCGACCTCATCGGTTGTCTTTTGCAGCCATGCCGGGTCGGGGTCGCTGCCGAGGGGAGAAAAGCGCGGAAATTCGACCTTCAGATAGTCGCCGTCATATTCGATGTCCGGGCGCACTTCATAGCTGACCCAGTCGGCGAGATAGTTGCCGGCGATGTCCCAGTTTCCGTTCTTGAACGCCGCGCCGATGCCGAACAGCGACCATGCGAATATCAGATAGGCGCCGACAACCAGAAGAACAAGCGGCGCGCGCCAGCGTTCCAGAAACGGACGGTGGAAGACATCGTGGTGGCGGGAGGCGACGTCGCTGACGGCCTCGGCGGAAGGCATGTTCATCTCCTAACCTCCCCTGCCGAATTCGAAGGCCTGGTTGCCGACGATGCGCCTGCGCAGACTTGCCGAAAGCTGATCGACGGCGACGATGGTGACAAACAGCAACAGGATGATCGCCAGGGTCTTGGCTTCGTGTCCGCGGCTGATCGACAGGCGCAACGTCTCGCCGATGCCGCCGCCGCCGACCGCCCCGATAATGGTCGATGCACGCACATTGATCTCTAAACGCAGCAGCGTATAGGAGAGGAAATTCGGCATGACCTGCGGCACGATGCCGAACCAGACGCGCTCGACCCAGTTGCCGCCGGACGCGCGCAGCCCTTCCTCGGGCCGCATGTCGGCATTCTCGACCACTTCGAAGAACATCTTGCCGAGCGCGCCGATGGTATGGATCGAAACCGCGATGATCGCGGGGATCGGGCCAAGCGAAAGAATGGCGAGAAAGAAACCGGCGATGACAATCTCCGGAAACGCCCTGAGCAGTTCCATGAAACGGCGGACAAAGAAGCGCAGCCAGCGGCGCGTCACCAGGTTCGAAGCGGCCAGGAAACACAGGATAAAGCCGAAAGCAAAGCCGATCAACGTGGCCATCAGCGCGATGTTGATGGTGACCACCATCTTGTAGACGTATTCGGGAACGTAGAAATTGTCGGTCAGATAATAGCGGCCATCCGGATAATCATATTTCAGACTGCCATCGGCGTAGGGCGACGGCAGGTCGAACATGGCGCGCCAGACTTCATATCCGTCGCGCGGCAAGAGATCGCCGATGAAATCGAAAAAATGCGGCAGCCGGTCAAAGAACTTGCCGGCATTGGTCTCGTTTGCGAACCATAGTGACGCCATGAGCGCCACGGCCAGGCCAATGAGGCTCGCCCATGTATACAAACGGCGCTTGAAGAGCATTTCCTGCCAGTGTCGTTCGACAAGCCGGCCTTCAGCGGAAAGCTGAACGGGAGGAACGGCGGTGCTCATGGTTGGTGAATCCGATATTCAGGTCAGAAGGCGCCACGGTGCCAAAATGGCCGTGGCGCCGGAGCTATCAGCTATATTCAGCTGCCGATCTTCGCCTTACGCGCGGCGATGATGGTTTTGTAGAAGTTCTCGTCGACTTCGGTGAAGCCCTTGTAGTCACCGCCCTGGATGGCGCTGAAACAGGCCGGGTCCTTCTCGGGAAGGGCCATCATGAAGTCCTTGAACCTGGCTTTCATGTCGGCATCCATGGAGGAGCGGACGACGATCGGGCCGTTCGGGATCTGCGGAGACTGCCAGACCTGGACGAGATCGCCCATGTCGAGGATGCCCTTGTCGACCATCTTGCGCAGATTGCCGGAGGTGTAGCCGTCTTCGAACTTGCCGACGCCCGACGACCATGTGGTGCCGGCATCGAAGTTGCCCTTGACCACCTCGAGAACCAGGTTCTCGTGGCCGCCGCCAAAGCCGGTCTCGCCGAAATACTCCTCGATCGTGGTGCCGACATCGCCCGGCAGCGAGACGCTGGGAACCAGATAGCCCGAGGTTGAATCCGGGTCGGCAAAGCCGAGCTTCTTGCCCTTCATGTCAGCCAGCGTTTTGATGCCGGAGTCCTTGCGGGCCACCATGATGGCGTAATAGCCGGTCGAACCGTCGGTCTGGATGGTGGTCAGGATCGGCTCAACGGCCTTGGGATCCGACAGATAGACCTTGGCGTAACCGGATGCGCCGAGCTCTGCGTAGTCGAGCGTGCCGCCAAGCAGGCCCTGGACAACACCGTCATAATCGGCAGCCGGGAAGAGCGACACCTTTTCGACGCCGATGGCCGCAGGCAGTTGCTCGACCATGCACTGGAAGTTGCGCAGGCGGTCGGCTTCGTTTTCGCCGCCGAGAATGCCGATACGGAATTCCTTCAGGTCTTCCGCCTGCGCCATGCCGGCCAGCATGGCCGTCAGCGCGACGGCTCCAAGTAGCGTTTTCTTGAACATGGGTTTCTCCTGTCTAGTCCCTGTCAAACTCTGAACAATCCTTACGATTGGCCCTTCACGCGGGCAAAACGATCATGGTCCCGTGCGGCTCTCAGGCAGCCGGTTCAAGGGGACCGAGCGATTCCTTGGCCTGCGGGGAGCCGAGGCTTGTCGAGGTGATGTCCTCCGACAATTCCTCTCCTTCCGCGCCGTAGATCATGCGGACCGCTTCGGCGGTCAGTTTGTCGGCCGGCCCGTCGAAGGCCACCTGGCCACCGGCCATGCCGATAACGCGCTCGCAATAGGTCCGGGCGGTGTCGAGCGTGTGGAGGTTGGTGATTACGGTGATCCCCTCCTCCTGATTGATGCTCTTGAGAGAATCCATCACGATCTGCGCGTTGAGCGGGTCGAGTGAGGCAATCGGCTCGTCGGCCAGCAGCATTTTCGGGCTCTGCATCAGCGCCCTGGCAATGGCGACGCGCTGCTGCTGTCCGCCGGACAGCGTACCGGCGCGCTGCAGGGCCGTCTGCTCGATGCCGAGCCTTTCAAGAGCCATGATGGCCATGGCGCGCTCGCCGCGCGACCAGGAACCGGAGAGGTTGAGCAGCGTCGAGCGGTGATTGAGACGGCCCAGCATGACGTTGGTGAGAACGTTGAGCCTTGGAACGAGATTGAACTGCTGGAAAATCATCGCACAGTCGCGCTGCCAGTTCCTCAGGGCGGCTCCTTTCAGCGAAGAGATCTGGATCTCGTTGAAGCGGATGATGCCGCCGCTCGGATCGATGAGCCGGTTGAGCATTCTTAAAAGTGTCGACTTGCCGGCGCCGGAGCGGCCGATAATGCCGACCATCTGACCCTGCGGGATCTGCACCGAGACGTTATCGACGGCGGCAAAACTGCCGAACCTGCGGGTAACGTTTTCCAGTATCAACATTAGCGGCTCCGTGCGATCCCGAAATATGAAGTCCGGGCTATCGGTAGGGCCTGTGCATGACCGCCAAATTACAGAATCATGTCATTAATGTTACAATCCACACCGTGATGTGTTGATACAAGAAGCCGTTTTATCTTTTTGAAAAGAATAGCGTTTCCTGACAGTCAAAACTGACAGGATCAGAATGATTCAAGTCGCCGGAAAATTAGCCGGCGTATGTCTCCAGGAACTGCTCGGCCGTCAGCTCGCGGAAATCCGCAAGCGCCCGATGCAGCCCGTCGTGCTCCCAATCCCACCAGGAAAGCGCATCCATGCGGGCGGCTGTTTCCTCGGAAAACCGCCGCCTGATCGGCTTCGCCGGCACGCCGGCGACGATGGTGTATGGTTCCACATTCTTTGAGACGACGGCGCCGGCCCCGACAACCGCGCCATTGCCAACGGTAACGCCCGGCAGGATGATGGCACCGTGCCCGATCCACACATCGTGTCCTATGGTGATGGCGTCGTCCCTGCGCCAGTCGAAGAAAGACTGCTCATGGGATTCGCCGTCGAAATAATCGCCCGCGCGATAGGTGAAATGATGCTGGGTCGCCCGCCAGGTCGGGTGGTTTGTGGCGTTGATGCGCACGTGGCTGGCAATGTTGACGAACTTGCCGATCTTCGCCGCCCAGGCCTCGCTGTCGCGGATCATGTAGGAGTAGTCGCCGAATTCGCACTCGACCAACTGACAGCGCTCATCGATCTCGGTGTAGCGCCCGAGCGTGCAATCCCTGACGGTCGCCGTTTCGTGAATCAGCGGCTGTTCGGAAAGGCCCTTGGTCATGCGGCATCCTGTCCGGCGGTAAATTGCGAGACGTCTATGATGCGGTCCGCGACCCGCTCGCGCACGTCCTGATCATGGAAGATGCCGAGAAGCGCGGTTCCCCCGCTCTTTTTCTCAAGGATCAGATCGACCACCACCGCCCGGTTGGCGGCATCGAGCGACGCCGTCGGCTCGTCCAGCAGCAAAAGCGGATGATCGGTGATAAACCCGCGGGCAATGTTCACGCGCTGCTGCTCGCCGCCGGAGAAGGTCGCCGGCGGCAGCGACCAAAGGCGCTCCGGAAGGTTGAGCTTGCCAAGAAGCGCGGCGGCGCGCGCATGCGCCTCATCGGCATCGACGCCGCGCGCGTGCAACGGCTCGGCCACCACGTCGATTGCCGCGACCCTCGGCACGGTGCGCAGGAACTGGCTGACATAGCCGACGACATCGCGGCGCATGGCAAGCACGGAACGCGGATCGGCGCTGGCAATGTCGACCGTGACGTCGGCCCGCGTCATCAGGATCTGCCCGCAGTCGACCGCATAGTTTCCGTAAAGCATCTTGAGTATGGAACTCTTGCCGATGCCCGACGGGCCGCCAAGCACGACGCATTCGCCGGCC
>NZ_CFHWAF010000073.1:0-13919 GCF_984452065.1 Hoeflea sp.
CGGAAGCCGTTCGCACCAGGATCTCCCGGGACATCAGGAACCCAATGCCAGATCGGGTTCAGCGACGTTGCCGAATCTGCGGTCGCGACAGCTGTATTGCCGCAGCGCCTCCTCGAAATCGGCACGCCCGAAATCCGGCCACAGACAGGGAAGGAAAACAAACTCGGCGTAGGCGGCCTGCCAGATGAGAAAGTTGGAAATGCGCTGCTCGCCGCTGGTGCGGATGATAAGGTCGGGATCCGGTATTCCGGCCGTATCCAGAGCGTTGCTGATCGCGTCTTCCGTGATCGATTGCGGGTCGAGTTCACCCCGGGCGACCCGGTCAACAAGGCCACGGGCAGCGCGCGCTATGTCGTCCCGCCCGCCATAATTGAACGCGATAATCAGCTCGAGCGCGCTGTTGTTGCGCGTCAGATCCTCCGCTTCGGCCAGCAGCGACAGGATATCCGCCTTCAGCGCCCGACGATCGCCGATGACGCGCACGCGCACGCCCTCGCGGTGCAACTCGGCCAGATCGCGACGCACGAAGAACTTGAGCAGTCCCATGAGGTCATTCACCTCGTCTTCGGGACGACTCCAGTTCTCCGAGGAAAATGCAAAAAGCGTCAGATATCGGATGCCCAGTTCGCCGGCCGACCGAACGGCCTCACGAACAGCCTCGACGCCCATACGGTGGCCCGCTGTGCGCATCTGCCCGCGCCGCTGCGCCCATCGCCCGTTGCCGTCCATGATGATGGCCACATGTTGAGGCGTATTCAACGATCGACCCCTGCTTTCAAACGGTAATTCAACGCCGATTCGCGCGATGTCTAAACCTGCATGATTTCGGCTTCTTTGTCACTCAGCAGCCGGTCGACTTCCGCGATCATCTCATCGGTCAGTTTCTGAACATCGTCGGCCTGATCGTGGCTCTCATCCTTGCTGAGGTCACCGTCCTTCTCGGCCTTCTTCAATGCGTCCATTCCATCGCGGCGGACGTGCCTGATCGCAACACGGCCGTTTTCGGCGTAATTGTGCGCGACCTTCACAAGCTCCTTGCGCCTTTCCTCATTCAGTTCGGGAAGAGGAATGCGCAATGTGCTTCCGTCGGTGACCGGATTGAGGCCGAGATTGGATTCACGAATGGCCTTTTCAACGGCGCCGACCATCGACTTGTCCCAAACCGAGACAAGGATCATTCGCGGCTCCGGCACGGATATGTTGGCCACCTGGTTGAGCGGCATTTTGGAGCCATAGGCGTCGACCGACACGGGATCGAGCACGTTTGCCGAGGCACGGCCGGTCCGAAGCGCTGCTATATCACTCTTGAACGCCGAAATGGCGCCCTCCATACGGCGCCTCAAATCGGCAAAATCTGCACCCTGTGTCATCTTGCACTCATCTCCAATTCACTTCGGGTTCGCCGCGACCCGGGATAACCAGCCTATAAACGCCCAAAAGGCCCACCACAGCAAGCATAGAATGGGCCGGCGGCGCGCGCGGCCTGCCTCTTCGGCTAGCTGTCGGTGACCACCGTCGACCGTCCGCCGCCATTGAGGATTGCCGCAAACCCGCCTTCCTCGTGTATGGAGAAGACGATGATCGGAATGGCATTCTCCCTGGCAAGCGCGACCGCGGCGACATCCATGACGGCAAGCCCTTTGTCCAGAACCTCGTCATGTGTCAAGGTTTCGTACCGGCTTGCCTGCGGATTGGTTTTGGGGTCGTCCGAGTAGATACCGTCGACCTGCGTACCCTTGAAAATCGCCTCCGCCCCCATTTCCGCCGCGCGCAGGGCGGCGGCGGAATCGGTGGTGAAAAACGGATTTCCCGTTCCACCGGCAAAAATCACAACCCGCCCCTTTTCCAGGTGATGCAGCGCGGCCCGCTGTGAGAAACTCTGGCAGATCTCCGGCATCGCGATGGCGGAAAGCACTTCCGTCTCGACACCGAGCTTTCGCAGCGACGTCGCCAACGCCAGAGCGTTGATCACCGTGGCGAGCATGCCCATATGGTCGCCGGTGACCCGGTCGCCCCCCTTTGAGGCGACAGCGACGCCGCGAAAAATGTTGCCGCCGCCGACGACGACACCGACATCCACGCCCATGGCCCTGACCCTGGCGATGTCCGACGCGATCCGGTCCGCAACGGCCACATCGATCCCAAACCCCTGCTCGCCCATCAGGGCTTCTCCGGAGGCTTTCAGAAGAACGCGTTTGTATCTGGGGTTTTGTGACATCTTAAATTCCGTCGGTAAGCCTAGAGCCGGATACACGAAGGGCACCGCGTTGTCACGCGATGCCCCAGCATTTTCACTTAATTATGACGGATACTTAACCGTTTGCCGCAGCAGCAACCTCGGCGGCAAAATCGCTCTCTTCCTTATCAACGCCTTCGCCGAGCTGGAACCTGACAAATCCGGTGACCGTGATCGGTGCGCCAGCGGCGGCCTCGGCTTCCTTGATGGCGGCCTCAACCGTCTGATCAGGATTGACCACGAAGCTCTGCGACATGAGTACCACTTCCTCGAAGAACTTGCGCATGCGCCCTTCCACCATCTTCTCGATGATGTTGTCCGGTTTGCCCGATTTCCGGGCCTGTTCGATGAAAATGGAACGCTCACGATCGGCGACAGTCGCATCGACGTCGGCTGAGGTCACCGCCAACGGGTTGGTCGCGGCAACATGCATGGCGACCTGCTTGCCGATCGCAGCAAGCACATCGGCATTGCCGGTTGATTTCACTGCGACCAGCACACCGAGTTTACCGAGGCCATCGGCAACCGCGTTGTGAACGTAGCTGGCGACCACACCCTCATCGACCGACAAAAGAGCGCTGCGGCGCAAATTCATATTCTCGCCGATGGTCGCGACAGCATCGGTCACACTGTCGGCAACTGATTTGCCGGTTGCCGGATAGGTTGCCGCCGAAACGGCCTCCACCGTTCCGTCGGTGCCAAGCGCCACATCGGCGACACCGCGGACAAGGTCCTGAAACGCATCGTTGCGGGCAACAAAGTCGGTTTCCGAATTGATCTCGACGACGACGGCCTTGTTGCCGCTCGAGGCGACACCGACCAGACCCTCGGCAGCGGTACGGCCCGATTTCTTGTCCGCTTTCGCGATGCCCTTGGCCCGCAGCCAGTCGATTGCGGCTTCCATATCGCCATTGGTTTCCATCAGCGCCTTTTTGCAGTCCATCATGCCTGCGCCGGACTTTTCGCGCAGCTCTTTTACCTGAGATGCAGAAATGCTCATTTTCGCCTCTTATCAAGCGGGGGGCGCGCTCCTTACGGAAGCGCCCGTATTGTGAATTGATCCTGTACAGATTCACGTGACGCGCCTGTGACACGCCATATGTCCAATGATCAGGAAGCTGGTGTCTCTACGGCAGCGGCCTCAGCCTTTTCGGCTTCCGGCTCAGCCTTGGCTTTCTCTTCGGCAGCGGGTTCTTCCGCGGCGGCTGCTTCCGCAGCGGGTTCCTCAGCCGGAGCCTCTTCAGAAGGCGCCTCTTCAGCGGCTGCTTCCTCAACCGGTGCCTCTTCCAGAGCCGGTTCGACCGGGGCTTCTTCCGATGCGCCGATATCCATGCCGGCGGATCCCTGCTGACGCGCGATACCGTCGAGCGCGGCCTTGGCAATGAGGTCGCAATAAAGTGAAATCGCGCGGGCCGCGTCGTCGTTACCCGGAACCGGGTAGTCGATCGGATCCGGATCGCAGTTCGAATCCACAATGGCGACGACCGGAATATTCAGCCGCCTGGCTTCCTGGATCGCAATCGACTCCTTGTTGGTGTCGATGATGAACATCAGGTCGGGGGTTCCGCCCATGTCGCGGATACCGCCAAGGGCGCGTTCCAGCTTGTCGCGCTCGCGCTCGAGGTTGAGGCGCTCCTTCTTGGTGAAGCCCTGCGCTTCCGCCGCGAGCAGCTCATCGAGCTTGCGGAGCCGCTGGATCGAATGCGAGATGGTTTTCCAGTTCGTCAGCGTGCCGCCAAGCCAGCGGGCGTTGACATAATACTGTGCCGAGCGCTTTGCCGCATCGGCAACCAGTTCGGAAGCCTGCCGCTTGGTGCCGACAAAAAGCAGCCGTCCACCGCCGGCCACGGTATCGCTGACGACCTGCAGCGCCTGGGCGAGCATCGGGACGGTCTGGCCGAGATCGATAATATGAACGTTGTTCCTGTCGCCGAAAATGTACTGCTTCATTTTCGGGTTCCAGCGGTGAGTCTGGTGACCAAAGTGGACACCAGCTTCCAACAGCTGGCGCATGCTGAAATCAGGCAATGCCATGCCTTGTCTCCTTTCCGGTTCGACCTCCGTGGCGCGTCAGCAGATCATCTGCCACCGGCGGAAATGACCGGATGTCTCCCGGACAGTCCCATGCACCACGTGTGGAATGGGCGCTTCCCTACCTTGGAACGCGGGACAATTCAAGTGTGCTGATGGAAATCCCGGTCGAGCGCCACGAAACGGGCTCGCTGTGCCTTGCGGCCAATGATCGGCTGGTGGTTCAGGCGATCAGGGAAAGGACCAGGTAAACCGCCGCCGAAAGAAATGCCGCTGCCGGGGAACAGAAAGCTATGGACAAAACGATTTGATCAGATCCTGCAGTTGCGGTTCGTCGACTTTTGCGGCAGCCTCTTCAATGCTGAACCACTTGCGTTGCCGCTGGTCTTTTTCCGGAAAATCGTCATCCAACCGCTCGACCTTCAGCGGGTACACCTGCACGGTACAGGGAACCGGCATGCCGTGAACCCATTTATCAAATTCGAACGTGCCGAGGGCCGTTGGATTTATCTGACCGACAACGCCCGCTTCCTCATACGCCTCCTGCGCGGCGGTTCCGGGTTCCGATTCTTTTTTCATCGCCCACCCTTTGGGCAAAATCCAACGCCCGGTCCCGCGCGAGGTGATCAGCAGGACCTCAACGACCCTTTTTTCGCGGCGATAGCAAAGCGCTGCATATTGCAGCGGAGTCGGGCGCCGAACCATCAGGCTCAGATATTCCGACGCTGCATTCCAGCTTTGCTTCATTGTTGACATTACGAACGATCCCTATGGGAACTTGAGAGTTGATTTCCCTCATTACTTCTATTTAGGCGCGAAAACAGCAGGGTACATGATGGTGATTAATAAATCATTGCTCGGGTTTATCGTCCGGCACTGTGATTCGACCGGCATTTTGCCTTTATTTGTTCAAAGGGGAAAGTTCAGCAACCTTCACCTTCAAAGGTTTCAAGCGACGAAAGCGTGCCTTTGAGCGCAAATTCACCATAATCCATGATCAGATCACGGGTAATTCCATTTTCGTAAAGCTTGAATGAAACCCGGTAAACCGGTGTTTCGTCTTGGCTTTTCGTCTCATCGAAATAAGCGATCGTAACCGGCCATGTTGGTTCCCGGGCAAGTTTTCCGGTCGCTTCAAGCTCCTTCGCCTGGATATCCGAAACGCGGGGAGAGCCAACGACGCTTGTCGTCAACATGACTTTTCGCCCCTCATCCGAGCCATCAAAAAGATGTGATTGAAAAAACCGATCACCCTTTTTGGCACGCTCGATGAGCGCGATCATCTGCGCGGTGGGAAATTGGGCCGGATCCAGTGTCAGCTTGGCACGCCGCGGCGTCGTCAGGTCCACGGACGTTCCGTCGGTATCGGCCCGGGCACTGCCACGGACCTCCTGGTCCAGCCTCTGGTTGACATATGATTTGGTAATGAACCGGAAGGTTTTTTCCTCGAGATTCTCATAGGTGGTCGTTTGCTGGTCGGTCAGCCGGACGGAACCGCCCGTGTCGAGCTGGGTGACAAATCGGAACCCGACCGTATAGCCGGCGCAGGCGGACCCGTTAAACTCGTACACCATGCGCCCGAACATCGATTCGATCCCCGAGCGCTCCGAGGCGTTTTCAAGTTCCAGGTCGTAAACCGCCCTGTGCGGAACCAGTGCTTCGGCGACCCCGGCCGCCGCGGCAACGATGAGCGCAGCATTTACATTGATTACGGCAATGGCACAGATTATCAGTCGCAATCGGATATCCCTTCCTTCGTTGCGCGCCGGTTAACACGGCATTGCGATAAAACAGAGAGGCAAATCACAGTTTCATCTCTTTGTGTCAGCGAACACATAGTACCAATCCAGACATTAACGGAGTCGAAAAATGTCACAAACCATAGATGCTCGCCTGAAGGCTCGCGGCATAGAGTTGCCGGACGCACCCGCACCGGCGGCTGCATATGTTCCCTACACCATTTCAGGACATACACTTTACATATCCGGACAATTGCCCGTGCGCGACGGCAAAGTGGACATCACCGGCCAGCTTGCCTCGGACGATGACATCGAAGCCGGACAGCAGGCCGCCGAGCTTTGCGCTGTCAACATTCTGGCCCAGGCCAATGCCGCTCTGGACGGCGATCTGGAGCGCATAGCAAGACTTGTGAAGATACAGGGATTTGTCTCCTCGGCGCCGGGATTTCACAAGCAGCACCTCGTGATCAATGGCGCATCCGGCCTGCTTGCGGACATTCTCGGGGAACGCGGCATGCACGCCCGTGCAGCCGTCGGAATGGCGGCTCTGCCGTTTGACGCCTCGGTCGAAGTCGACGCGATTATCGAAATAAAGCCGGACTAGCGACGCATGCCGGCCGACTGGATCAAGGACAGACCGATCGCCCACCGCGGTTATCATGACCTCAACCGGGAAGTATGGGAAAACTCGACGACCGCCTTCGCGCGTGCCATGGAGATGCACCTGCCCATCGAGTGCGACCTGCAGATGACCGCCGACAAGGAGGCCATTGTCTTTCACGATTACGAAACCGGCCGGCTTTGCGGTATCGACGGCACGGTGCGGGCAATGGGCACGCAGGCCCTTGTCCGGCTCGCCATCGGTTCGAGCGCAGAAACAATACCCACATTCCGCGATCTTCTCGAACAGGTCGCCGGAAAAGTCGGTCTTGTTGTCGAACTGAAGACGCCGGCGCAACCGGATGTCGATGCGTTCGTATCCTCTGTTCTGGAGGATCTGGAAGGCTATCATGGAAAGCTGGTGTTGATGTCCTTTGATCCGTTGCTCCTTCATGCCTTGATTGACAGGCGATCCAGATGGCCTGTCGGCCTTGTCGGGGCTGAATTCAACGAGGAGGACAGGGCGCGAAACGAGCGCGCGATGGCACTGCCGCTCGACTTCGTTTCGTTTTGCGTCAAACACCTGCCGAGCCGGTTTGTCGACAAGGTGCGTGCGAAGGGCCTGCCCGTCATCTCCTGGACCATCCGCGATGACGAGACATTGAAAACCGCCCGTGCCTACAGCGATCAAATCACCTTTGAAGGCTTTGATCCGCTGGTCTTGCCAGACTGACGGCGGACCATAGATAGAGCCCATGCGCGATGCCCCGATCAGCAAGAACGACGGACCCGATAGCCGCGACGGCGGTGAATTCCGCATAAGGGTCGTCAGTTCTTTCAACGACATAAATGCCGAAAGCTGGGCGGAACTCAAAGGCACGACACCGGCGGGTGAAGGGTCTGTGCCGTACAACCCTTTTGTATCGCACGCCTTTTTGTCGGCTCTGGAACAGGCGGGATGCGCGACCGCCGAAACCGGCTGGCTCGGCCAGCATCTGCTGCTCGAGACCTCGGACGGGGGCCTTCTCGGCGCCCTGCCCTGTTATGTCAAAAGCCACAGCCGGGGCGAATATGTCTTCGACCACGCCTGGGCCGATGCGTTCGGACGCGCGGGCGGAAACTACTATCCCAAGCTGCAGTCGTCGATACCGTTCACACCGGCAACCGGCCCGCGCCTTCTTTACGCGGATGATTCCACAGCCGGCGCCGTCATGCCCGCCCTGGCCCAGGGCCTGATGACTCTGACCGACAGGCACGGGCTTTCCTCGGCGCATGCCACCTTTGTGCCTGATGGGGAAATTGAGGTCTTCGGGAAATGCGGGTACCTGACGCGCACCGATCAGCAGTTCCATTTCCGCAACAACAGCTATGACAGCTACGGGGATTTTCTCGATACGCTCGCATCGCGCAAGCGCAAGGCGCTCAGGAAAGAGCGCCGGGTCGCTCTGGAAAACGACATCGCCATCGAATGGCTGACCGGGAGCGACCTGACTGAAGCGATCTGGGACATTTTTTTTACATTCTATATGGACACCGGATCACGCAAATGGGGCCGACCCTATCTGACGCGGGAGTTCTTTTCGCTGATATCGCAATCGATGGCGGATGACATATTGCTTGTCATGGCAAGGCGGGGT
Organism: Hoeflea sp.; assembly: GCF_984452065.1. Lineage (NCBI taxonomy): Bacteria > Pseudomonadati > Pseudomonadota > Alphaproteobacteria > Hyphomicrobiales > Rhizobiaceae > Hoeflea > Hoeflea sp. The sequence goes on from NZ_CFHWAF010000073.1 coordinate 8,244, forward strand.
TCCCGGCACATTGCCGGCGCAATCAACTTTGTCGGCTCTGACACGCTCTACGGGCGGCACTGGGGCTGTGTCGAAGATCACCCCTTCCTGCATTTCGAGGTCTGCTACCATCAGGCCATAGACTTCGCCATCGAAAAGGGACTGAAGACGGTTGAGGCGGGTGCGCAGGGAGAACACAAGCTTTCCCGCGGATATCTGCCGGTCGCGACCCATTCAGCACACTACCTGACACATCCGGGCCTGAGGCGCGCCGTCGCGGACTATCTCGGCCATGAACGAGCCGACGTGGAGCGTCTGGGACACATGCTCAAAGAGCACGGCCCTTTTCGAAAGGGCTGATCTGTTCTGATTTTGGGGTCAGTTCATTTCAGGGGTTTTTGATCGTCGATGATCGGCGGGTCAGCGCTCCACGGCTTTGAGTATGCGCTCGAGCGTCTGATTCTGCTGCTGCTGGATAACCTCGATCGCTTTCAGCCTTTCGCGCACGTCACCGTTCTTTTCTTCGAGCCGGTCCAGCCGCCTTTCAATTTGCGCGACATCGGATGCATTGGCGGCGACATTGCTTCTGAGGGTGGAAAACGCGGCGATGACGCTCGCGGCCACCACACATAGACCGACCAGGCTGCTCCATGGAAATCCCGCTGGTTTTTGGATACCCGTCATCAAACCGGCCGCCCGAACCACTCTTGGCTTCGCACCCCGCGGGCGATCAGGCATGTGAGCTTCTGCTCGCGGCGGTCCGTGGCGGAACTGAACAGGAACCAGCGTCCGTCGCGTGCGATCATCAGTTCCAGTTCTGCCGGGTGGTGGCGGTGCGTTCCCTTCCAGGCACGGCGAAGCTGGAGTGAACGAAGAAGGTCTTCAAACCGCCCGTCAGCCCGGGCGCAGATCGGCATCGGCTGCGTGAGCAACGGGTTTGCCGAAGAGCCGCTGCCCGGCATCGCCAGACAGAAGCATGTCGCGATTGCAGCGCAGGAAAACAGTCGCCCGCATTTTGAAACGATCATCGGCGCAGCCTCCCGACAACCGCCTCTCCGACCTTGGCGACAAACAGTGAACCGACGATCGCCCCGGCCCACTCGTCGAGCGGTGGCGGCAGCGCGGCGACGGACCAGCTTTGAGGATAGGCGCAGTCCCTGCACCAAAGCACCGAGTAGACGCACACCGCACTGAACCAGAAGCCGAGAGGGGCGACAAAGAAAAGCGGGAACCACCACCCTCGCCCGGTCAATACGGTGACCTGCGCCCGCATGTAGTCGGCAAGGATATCGGCCCTGATCCGGTCGCGTTCGGTTCCGTGGTCCATTTTATGATCGATCGTGTCGAGGATGCGCTCAAGCGTGCCGCGCGTCAGCCATCCGAGCGCCGATCCGAGAGCCCGTACAAGAATGTGAAACATCAGCCGTCCTTTCCGCGCAGGCCGATCAGCCCGAGGCCGAACGAAATCATCACCGCCGGCGGCACATCCGTCATGGCGCTCAGCACGTTTGCGGCCGGTTTCAGGCTCGGGATTTCCGCGCCGGCCGCAATGACCGTGCCGGCAAAAACGGCGGCAAAGCCCGTCCACCAGGTCAGCGATCTGGGTTTGAAATACTTCTTCGTCATCGGCGTCCTCCGAAAATGAAAGCAATGAGTTTGAGCAACGGTTTGACGAGCGTCCGGCCGGCTTTGTCCGTCTTGCGCTCACCGGCAGCGGGCCTGGATTTCATATCCGCGGCCGGGCCGGGCGCGCGCCGGGGCACTCCGCCCGCTTCGCCGATCGCGGCGAGGAACGAACGGTAATGGCCGGCGATGCGATCCCATTTGTCCGTCAGGTTGACGGTGCGGCGCGCGCCCTTCAGATCGTCTCTCCCGGTGTCGGGGAGATAATGGGCGATCCCCAGGCCGCGGGCGTTCCACCGCCCGTCGAGGAGACCGCGAACGAGGATGCGCGCGCCGATCACCGGATCGAGCGCCTTGTCGGGATAACGGACGAGGTCGACGCCGGCATCCGCGCTTGAGCGCTCGTAATTGCGCTTCCAGGTCAGTTGCACCTGGCCGCGACCGTAATAGGCGTGGCCGTAAGGCGGTTCCGGCCGGGCATATCTCGCCTTGCGCAGCCGCCGGCGCGCCGTCGCGTCGTCGGGGGCGAGCGTCTCGCGCACCGGAACCATGCGCCGCGCCGTCTCGTGATAGGCGGTGGCGAGCGCATAGGCGAGCGTCTTCGCCCGCCCGTCGCCATGGGTCGCGAAAGCATCGAGGATGCCCTCCATGCCGTCGACCTGATGTTGGGATATGGACGTGCCAAACACGCCACTCGAACGACGCCGCAGCGCCGCATAGAATGTCTTGCGGTTCATTGGGTTTTCCTGTTGAATTTGAAGAGGTCGGCCTGTAAGTGGAGCCTATGTTTTACATGTCATTTCCAGGACAGTTGCTTGACTGCACTGAGTCATTCACACTCGGCGATCTGTTTTGAGACTAAACGGCTCTCAATCTCCGCTGTGAAGCGACGGTAAGCGGCTCGTGTGCAGTATTTATGAACTCCTGAAACGTCCGAATCCTTCGAGGAAGCTCCGTTTCGCCACGTAAACGTGCCTTCCACCAGTCTAGATAAAGCGGCGCAAAATCAAACTCGTTTTCAAGCACCCAAGATCGTTTTGTCTTCAAATAGTCGACAGTGACTTCCCGCCAGTCGTCCACGATGCAAACTGGCAAATTCGAAAACAGGGAATTGATACTGGAACGTGGTACAATCGGCACCGATCCTAACAGCAACGCCTCCCATGTCCGGTGACAGTCCAATCCGCATCCAAGCGGACTGATAGTAAAAAAATCCCGCGTTATTCTGCCAACTCTGCGTTCGATTGGTGTCTGGTTGCTCAAGAAATATCGTCTCGAGCTGAACTCCGTTAATACAATCGAGACGATCGCCTCGATTGATCACGTGATGCCAATTGCAGTAGCCAGCAATTTTCTTGTTTTCCAGTTCAGGTGCAATAATACGAGCATCATCCAGCATTAGCTCCTGCACTCGCGGATTTGCAAAAAACCCAAGGACGATGGCGCAACTGGAAGGTCAGGGTGTGATAATCCATTCCGATAGGCAACGGATGCAGTTTTCGATTTTTATCGTTACAGTTTTGTGCAAACCAAGCGTCAAGCAAAGGGTGTTCGAGAATTCGCGCACGGAGGCTTGCATCCATATCGCGCGCGCCCACTTCATCGTCGCAATCACCTGTCACCAGAACAAACCGGCACTCGATCTGGTCTAGTGATTTGTGTACATCCTTGACCAGCTTCTCATATGCCAACTCAGTGGCATAAGCTTCTCCCTTCTTGCCTATCTTGAGGCCTTGTACGGCTTGATCGAACGATGTGGCGACAACAACGCCCGGGTATTTGCGTTGCATCAATCCAGCCCAATGCCTGAAACTGTGCACCGGCGAGCGAAAGTTCAGAAAATCATCATCGATTTGTATTCTTTTTCCATCGATGTATTCGTGTGTTGTGCGAGTCGTACCTTTGCCCTTTATGCCGTGCAGGTTGTTTACACCCGAGTGGTTTTTCCCCCAACCTGTTTCAAGTATTGCCTGCGCCACCGCCAAATCAGCCTGTATTCCGGTTACCCCGGCCAGAGTGGCCCATTCATATGCATTCCGCGCAAAATTGCGTTGGCTTCCGGTCAGTGTCTATCCCAGAATGGTGTGTTGAGTGCAAGGAGCAAATCAGGTTCTTCGTATTTTGCTACAAATATTGAGAGATCGGATGGTTTGGACGCCTTTCACCCGCGCTGATCATGCGCGAAATGGCCTGCTTTATGCGAGCGACACGACAGACCGCGAATGGTATTTGATCGCACCGTTCATGCCACCACAACCGGCACGAGGCCGCAGGCGTAAAACCGATCTGCGCGATGTTATCGACGCCCTGTTCTATCTGTTGCAGTCTGGCTGCCAGTGGGGATTGCTGCCGAAGGATTTCCCACCCAAAAGCACAGTTCATTATTACTTCAAGCGCTTCTGCGCGGATGGTACATGGGCGCATATACATGATGCGCTTTGTCGGCAAACCCGCGATCTTGAGGGGCGCGAAGAAAGCCCGTCCTATGCGATCATTGATAGCCAGTCATCAAAAACCGGCCCGGATGCTCATTAAGCTGACAGAAGGGAGCATGAGGGCATGAGATCATCTGACTGCGATATCAACCGCAAACGACGCACGGAACGAAAATGGGTGATTTGCTGGACGACCGGCCAGCATTGCAACTTTAGCGAAGATAGGGGAACTGCTAAGTCTTTGAAAAAATGGCGCGAGTGACGGGGCTCGAACCCGCGACCTCCGGCGTGACAGGCCGGCACTCTAACCAACTGAGCTACACCCGCGCGAGGCCTTGCATTGCTGCAAAACGTGAGCGGTCAATTAAGCTGTTCCCCTCTACCTGTCAAGCGCAGAACAGGCGCTTTTGCGACAATCCTGCGACAAAAGACCAGAACACTCCGAAAGGCCCGGCGATCGCCAAAAATCTCATTGCACGCGCGTCTTTTTCCTTGCACTTGACGGGCGAAGCGCCTAAACGGTGCCAAGATTTTTCAGGGGGCGGTTAGCTCAGCTGGTAGAGCGCCTCGTTTACACCGAGGATGTCGGGAGTTCGAGTCTCTCACCGCCCACCATCGGTCATTTCAAGAATCACTGGAACTGTCCGACATTCCCCTGGGCGGGCACGGCGCCGACGAGACCGAGCTTTTCACGCCGATAGTAACGCCAGTTCATCAGGATGGCCGCGAAGGCAAGACCGAGGGCCAGCCCCCACCACACGCCGACGGCACCGAGATCCGCCCAAAAGGCAAGGAAATAGGCGGCCGTCATGCCCATGGCCCAATAGCTGATCATGGCATAGAGCATCGGCACCTTTGTGTCTTTCAGGCCACGCAGCAGGCCGGCGCCCATGACCTGAAGCCCGTCGAAAAGCTGAAAGGCCGCCGCCACGGCAAGCAGCGGTACGGCATGCAGCAGGACAAGCGAGGCATCCGGGTTCCTTTCGTCCAGGAACCAGCCGACGAGGATCTCCGGCATGGTCCAGAATACGATTGCCAGCAGGAGGGTGATGACCACGGTGAGGGCGAGCGCAACGCTCCCCGCGCGGCTGAGACCGACCCAGTCGCACCGGCCATAGGCATTGCCGACCCGCACGGTCGCGGCACTCGCCAGGCCCATCGGGAACATGAACGCGATCCCGGCCAGTTGAATGGCGACCCCGTGCGCGGCAAGCTCGATGGTGCCGATCCATCCGATCATCACAGACGCGCCGGCAAACAGCCCGACTTCAGCGAGAATCGTCGCGCCGATCGGCCAGCCCAGCCTGAGAACTTCATTGAACGCCTGCCAGTCCGGCCTCCAGAACCGCACCAGAAGCGCGTATCGCACAAGCTCTTTTTTTGTCACCGCATACAAGATCAGAAGCAGGCAGGTCACCGAACTGGTGCCGAGCGATGCAACGGCCGCGCCCACCACCCCAAGGCGCGGTGCGCCGAAATTGCCGAAGATGAACATGTAGTTGAGGAAGGCGTTGGCGATGGTTCCCGCAACCGTTGCCCAAAGCACGACCTGGGCGCGCTCAAGCGCACTCAGATAGGAGCGAAACACCATGATAGTCAGCGCCGGAGCCATCGCCCACTGGGCAACGCGCATATAGTC
>NZ_CFHWAF010000073.1:13929-23063 GCF_984452065.1 Hoeflea sp.
TCCGTCATCCACAGCGGAACCATCACAACGGCGCTGTAGCACAATATGACCCACATCCCCATCCGCACGGACCGCCTGACACCGCGCACGTCGTCGCGGCCGTGCGCCTGCGCGGCAAGAGGCATGACGGCAAGGGAGAAACCTGAGCCGAAAATGAAGAACAGGAAGAAGGTCTGTGTCGCCAGCACTGCGGCCGCAAGTTCGGGAGCCCCCAGCCATCCGATCATGATCGTGTCGGTCACATTGATCGCGATCTGAGCAAGCTGCGCGCCGATCAGCGGCACACCGAGCACCAACGTGGCCCTGGTATGGCCGATCCAGGAAAGCGGGGCTCCGCTGCCCTTCCCGTCCGGGTCGCGCATGACGTCCATGATTCACCAATCGGCAGAGTGTTACATCGCGGCTCAGGAAATCTGCCTGCTCCGGATTCATCCATAGTGCAAACGGCCAATCGCGGCAATCATTGCGTGCTGTGCGGAAATGCCTTAACGAGAAAAGCCCGGCGCATGTACCGGGCTGATCGTTTCAAAAAACCAACAGTTGTCTTGGGAGTGAACTAGCTGTTGACGGCGTCCTTCAGGCCTTTGCCTGCCGAAAATTTCGGAACGTTACGGGCTGGAATGTCAACTTCCGCGCCTGTCATGGGATTGCGCCCCTTGGAAGCCCCGCGGTGCGAAACGGAAAAGTTTCCGAAACCCACCAGACGAACGTCCCCGCCCCCTTTCAGCTCGGACGTGATGGTGTCGAAGACTGCTTCCACCGCAGAGCCGGCATCGGCCTTGCTCATACCTGCCTTGTCAGCCACGGCAGCCACCAATTCGTTCTTGTTCATTATCCAACCCTCTCAGTGTGTAAGAAACGACTCAGTACGAAGTCGCAGGGGATTGTACGTTGCCAATGCAAAATCACAACGATTGACTGCAGAAAACCCCGGGATTGCGGCGTTTTTTTTAGATTTTTACCCCGGAAAATGCAGGAAGCGGGCCTTGCCCGCTTCCAAACTGCTTTGCCGGTTGTGATTCGACAGAATCAGTGCGCAACCGATGCGCTGGCATCATCGCTGCCTTGATCTGCCGGAATTGGCGTATCGGCCGCATCCCACTCGATGGGTTGCGGCTGCCGGGTCAAGGCCGTTTCAAGCACCTCGCTCATACGCGAGACCGGGATAATTTCCAGCTCGTTCTTCACATTGTCCGGAATATCGGCCAGGTCCTTGGCGTTCTCTTCCGGAATGAGCACCGTCTTGATGCCGCCACGCAGGGCCGCCAGCAGCTTTTCCTTGAGCCCGCCGATCGGCAGGACGCGCCCGCGCAGGGTGATCTCGCCGGTCATCGCCACATCCTTGCGGACCGGAATCGACGTCATGATCGACACGATCGACGTCGCCATGGCCACACCGGCCGACGGGCCGTCCTTCGGCGTCGCGCCCTCGGGCACGTGAACATGGATGTCGCGACGGTCGAACAGCGGCGGCTCGATGCCGAAATCGACGGCACGCGAACGCACATAGGACGCCGCCGCGGAAATCGATTCCTTCATCACGTCGCGCAAATTGCCGGTGACCGTCATCTTGCCCTTGCCCGGCATCATGACGCCCTCGATGGTCAGCAACTCGCCGCCGACCTCGGTCCAGGCAAGACCGGTGACGACACCGACCTGATCGTCCCGCTCGGCTTCGCCATAACGGAAGCGCGGAACGCCCAGATAATTGTCGAGATTTGTCTCGGTCACGTCGACGGATTTGACCCCGTCCTTGAGGATCTCCGTCACCACCTTGCGCGCGAGCGACATCAGTTCGCGCTCGAAATTGCGCACGCCGGCCTCCCGCGTATAGCGCCGCACGATCTCGCGCAGCGCATCGTCGCTGACCGAGAATTCCTCGGACTGGAGAGCATGGTCCCGCAGCGCCTTGGGCAACAGATGCCGGCGGGCGATTTCCAGCTTCTCGTCTTCCGTGTAGCCGGCGATGCGGATGATCTCCATCCGGTCCATCAGCGGAGGCGGAATGTTCAGCGTATTGGCCGTGGTGATGAACATCACGTTCGACAGGTCGTATTCGACTTCAAGGTAATGGTCCATGAAGGTCGAGTTCTGTTCCGGGTCCAGCACCTCCAGCAGCGCCGACGACGGATCGCCGCGGAAATCCATGCCCATCTTGTCGATTTCGTCGAACAGGAACAGCGGATTGGCCTTCTTGGCCTTTTTCATCGACTGGATGACCTTGCCCGGCATCGAGCCGATATAGGTCCGCCGATGGCCGCGAATCTCCGCTTCGTCGCGTACGCCGCCCAGTGCCATGCGCACATATTCGCGGCCCGTCGCGCGCGCGATCGATTTGGCGAGAGACGTCTTGCCGACGCCGGGAGGCCCGACCAGGCAAAGGATCGGCCCCTTGATCTTGTTGGACCGGCTTTGCACGGCGAGATATTCGAGGATCCTCTCCTTGACCTTCTCCAGCCCGTAATGATCGGCCTCGAGAATGCCCTCGGCCTTGTTGAGATCGACCTTGATGCGCGACTTCTTGCCCCACGGAATGCCAAGCAGCCAGTCGAGATAATTGCGCACGACCGTCGCCTCGGCCGACATCGGGCTCATCTGCTTGAGCTTCTTCAACTCCGCGTCGGCCTTTTCCCGCGCCTCTTTCGACAGCTTCGTCTTTTCGATGCGCTCTTCCAGTTCGCTCATCTCGTCACGGCCTTCCTCGCCGTCACCGAGCTCCTTCTGGATCGCCTTCATCTGCTCGTTGAGGTAATATTCGCGCTGCGTCTTCTCCATCTGGCGCTTGACGCGCGAGCGGATACGCTTCTCGACCTGGAGGACGGAAATCTCGCCCTCCATGAAACCGAGCGCCCGTTCGAGACGTTCTTTGACACTGACGGTGGCCAGCATCTCCTGCTTTTCCGGAATCTTGATCGACAGGTGCGATGCAACCGTATCGGCGAGCTTCGAATAATCGTCGATCTGGCTGGCCGCGCCGACGACCTCAGGTGAAATCTTCTTGTTCAGCTTGACGTAATTTTCGAACTCGGAGACGACCGAACGCGACAGCGCCTCGATCTCCACGGGCTCCTCGTCCGGCTCCGGGAGCATATCGGCAAAGGCTGAATAATATTCCTCGCTCGGCTCGAAGCCGGTAATCTGCGCCCGTGCCTTGCCTTCGACCAGAACCTTCACGGTTCCGTCCGGCAGCTTCAACAATTGCAGAACATTGGCCACGGTCCCGACATCGTAGATGTCCTCGGTCTCGGGATCGTCGTCACCGGCATTGATCTGGGTTGCAAGCAATATCTGCTTGTCGGCGCCCATGACCTCTTCCAGCGCGCGTATTGATTTTTCCCGCCCGACGAACAGCGGCACGATCATGTGAGGAAAGACCACAATATCGCGCAACGGCAGCACCGGATAGGTGGCCGCGTCGTTGGGTTGGGTGGTTATTTCATTCATATTGTTTCCTTTCGGCCTCCACCGGCCGATACCGGTGCCCAACGGCCCACACTTCACTTGTCTCCTAAGTGGAGTGTTCAAATTGTCGTTTCAAGCCCGCATGACAGTGGCAAGGCCGAGCGCGCCGACCTATGACACGCGAATCTCAACCCTTGTGTTACCCCAGCATTAGCCCGGTACAACGCTGTGTCAAACAGGCATAGTGATTAATCCCGGCCGGCATGCGGATCCGCCCCGACTGTGGAGAATTGGCAACGTGTTCCAGAGACCGGCTTCGCCCGGAGTCAAGCCGGCCGCCGGGCTGTTGCGGCTTGCATGGCCGGATGGAACGGCGAATTTCGACCAGAACACGAAAAATCCGCCGTAAAAGGCGGATTTTTCTGTTTTATCGCGTCCGGCTTACGCTGTGGCGTTGCCCTTTTCCTCTTCCCGTTCGGAATAGATATAGAGCGGTCGTGCCGATCCCGAGACAACCTCATCCGAGATCACAACCTCTTGAACGCCCTCGAGCGAGGGCAGTTCGAACATGGTGTCGAGCAGGATCTTCTCCATGATAGAGCGCAGGCCGCGGGCGCCGGTCTTGCGGGCGATTGCCTTGCGGGCGATGCCGCGCAGCGCATCCTCATGGAACGCCAGTTCGACATCTTCCATCTCGAACAGCCGCTGATACTGCTTCACGAGAGCGTTTTTCGGCTCCGAAAGGATCGAAATCAGCGCGTCCTCGTCAAGGTCTTCCAGCGTCGCGATCACCGGCAGACGGCCGATAAATTCGGGGATAAGGCCGAATTTCACCATATCTTCAGGTTCGAGCTCGCGCAGGATCTCACCGACGCGCCGCTCGTCCTGCGCCCTCACCGTCGCACCGAAGCCGATCGACGTCTTCTCGCCGCGCGCGGAAATGATCTTGTCGAGGCCCGCGAACGCGCCACCGCATATGAACAGGATGTTCGTCGTATCCACCTGCAGGAATTCCTGTTGCGGATGTTTGCGCCCGCCCTGGGGCGGAACCGAAGCGACGGTGCCTTCCATGATTTTCAGAAGGGCCTGCTGAACGCCCTCACCCGAGACGTCCCGGGTAATCGACGGATTGTCCGACTTGCGCGAGATCTTGTCGACCTCGTCGATATAGACGATACCGCGCTGGGCACGCTCCACATTGTAGTCCGCCGACTGCAGCAGTTTCAGGATGATATTCTCGACATCCTCACCGACATAGCCGGCTTCGGTCAGCGTCGTGGCGTCGGCCATCGTGAAGGGGACATCGATGATGCGGGCCAGCGTCTGGGCAAGATAGGTCTTGCCGCAGCCGGTCGGCCCGACCAGCATGATGTTGGACTTGGCGAGTTCGATGTCGTTGCTTTTGCTCGAATGTGCCAGGCGCTTGTAGTGATTGTGCACGGCGACGGACAACACCCGCTTGGCCTGCCCCTGACCGATGACGTACTCATCGAGCGTGTCGATGATCTCCTGCGGCGTCGGCACCCCGTCGCTCGATTTCACCATCGAGGATTTGTTCTCCTCGCGGATGATATCCATGCACAGCTCGACGCACTCATCGCAGATGAAGACGGTCGGACCTGCGATCAGCTTGCGAACCTCGTGCTGGCTTTTGCCGCAAAACGAACAGTAGAGCGTATTCTTAGAGTCGCCGCCGCTACCACCGCTGACCTTGCTCATATTCAATTCCTTCCAAAGGCCCGTACTGACACCGGGCCCGTTCTCCATGCCACCTGTCTTGATCCGGCACAAAGAGCAGCCAGATCAGAACACTTCAATACAGCGCCCACAGGATATATCCCAACGCCAATATACAGAGCACCAAAAACAAAGCTATGCGCTTTGTCTTGAAAATAACCTTAACGCTGAGAATTAACGTTCCAGAATGCCGCTTCCAGTCCCAAATACGCCCATATGTTGCTGTTTTGCAGCACCAATGTGATGATCTGACGGCGAACTAGTCGTCCTTGCTCTCCCCTTCCATGGCCTCGCGGGTGGAAATGACCCGGTCGACAAGTCCGAACTCCAGGGCTTCGTCAGCGGTCATGAAGTGGTCACGGTCGAGCGTGGCCTCGATTGTTTCATAGTCCTTGCCCGTATGGGTGACATAGACCTCATTCAACCGCCGCTTGAGTTTGATGATGTCCTGCGCATGGCGTTCGATATCGGAAACCTGCCCCTGAAAACCGCCGGACGGCTGATGCACCATGATGCGCGAATTCGGCGTCGCGAACCGCATGTCCTTGTGGCCGGCGCACAGGAGAAGCGAGCCCATGGAGGCCGCCTGCCCCATGCAAAGCGTCGAAACCGCGGGCTTGATGAATTGCATCGTATCGTAGATGGCCATTCCGGCCGTCACGACCCCGCCCGGTGAGTTGATGTAGAGCGCGACCTCCTTCTTGGGGTTGTCCGCCTCGAGATAAAGCAGTTGGGCGCACACCAGCATCGCCATGTTGTCCTCGACCGGACCGGTAATGAAAATGATGCGCTCTTTCAGAAGTCGCGAGAAGATATCAAAAGCGCGCTCGCCCCGGTTGGTCTGTTCAACGACCATGGGAACAAGCGACAGCGCGGTATCGACGGGATTGGACATTGCGTAGCCTTTTTGTGCTGTCCCGATGCTGTTGCGATCGGGAATCGGATGACTTTTCTTTCCGCCTACATAAAATGCGTTGGCCCGGCGGTTCAAGAGATGTTGACAATCAAGGGGCCACAGGCTGCCTATTGCAGTCAAGATACCGACCGGACCGGACATGCTCCGCATGCCGGCTTTTCAAGAGGCAGCCATGTTATCGACATCACCGGCCCGCAAGGTCGACCTCAACCCGCGCGATCCCGAATTCCACCAGAACCCTTATCCGTTTTACGATGAGATGCGGGCAGCCGGTCCGGCGGTCTACTGGAACAACTACGACATGTGGTGTTTCACCGGTTTCGCTGAGGTGAACCGATTGTTGCGCGACAAGCGCTTCGGACGCCAGATCCTCCATGTCGCGACGCGTGAAGAGCTTGGAATGGCACCGCCAAATCCCGATCTGCGGGATTTCGACGCGGTGGAGGCGCACTCGCTGCTGGAACTGGAGCCTCCGTCGCATACGCGCCTGCGCACGCTCGTCAACAGGGCATTTGTTTCACGGCAGGTGGAAAGGCTTCGTCCCGAGATCGCCGCCCTCACCCATCGCACGATCGACCGTTTTGCCGCCGATGGCCGCGTGGAACTCATCAAGACATTTGCGGAACCCGTTCCCGTCTCGGTCATTGCCCGCATGCTCGGCGTACCCCAGGAACGCTGCGACGACCTGCTTGACTGGTCGCATGCGATGGTTCGCATGTACATGTTCGAGGCCGATGCTGCCGCGATTGCCGCCGCGAATACGGCCGCGCGCGATTTCTCAGCCTATCTGCGCGAACTGATCGAGGCGCGGCGCACGTCTCCGACCGACGACCTGATCAGCCATATGATTCTTTCGGACCGCAAGGGCGACCGCCTGAGCGACGACGAGTTGATCTCGACCACCGTGCTCCTGCTGAACGCGGGACACGAGGCGACGGTTCACCAGACGGGAAACGCGGTCAAGGCGATCCTCGAAAACGGCCTCGATCCGGAAGCGCTTTTCAGGGACGACGCATCGACCGTGGCGACGGTCGAAGAGGCTTTCCGATACGATGCGCCGCTGCACATGTTTACCCGCTACGCGCTGGAAGATGTCGATCTGGGGGATGGAATTGCCGTGCGCAAGGGCGAACAGATCGGATTGATGCTCGGCGCCGCCAACAGGGATCCAAAGCAGTTTGCGGATGCGGGCTCGTTTGTCGCCGAAAGGCAGGATCAGGCCAACGTCACCTTCGGCGCCGGCATCCATTTCTGCATCGGCGCGCCGCTGGCGCGGCTTGAACTACAGGTTTCGCTGCCGATCCTGTTTCAGCGCCTGCCGGGCCTCAGGCTCGCGCGCGAACCCGGCTATCGTGATGCCTATCATTTCCACGGGCTCGAAAGGCTGGACCTCGTCTGGTCGCCCGATGCTCAAAGATTGGTACGGTGACGATTTCAAGCCGAACCAGCCGGAAACCGACGACCTGAAACCCGACGTCCTCACGCTTGCAAAACGTTGGAAACCGAGAAAACCACGTCGGTAGACCAGATCGATTCTCAAGAGCACCCCATCACTCCATGGGACTGGACATACTAATTAGAGAATCGGGCGCTCTAATTCTATCCGGAGGCATTCTCGAAAGGTGTCTCGAAAAGCACAGCCAGCATGACCTGGCACTCCTTTGGCATTCTGGTCATTGTCTCCATCGCAATCGGATGCGGCAGTGTGGGCATTGAGTTCACGCTCGCCCACGCCCGAATATGCGCCGCGGCCCGATGAGCCGCAGGACACAAGACCTTCAATACAACAACACAGGAACCAGCCCCGAAACACCAACCGCCGCCCAACGCGGCGAGGGACCAATACGGCATGAAAACACCGGGAAAAACAATGCCCCGTACAGGCCGCGAAACAATCTCAAACACTCACACTGTGAGAGGACCGCTAGCGCCACGACTACAACAGCAGGATCACTTACGGAGCGACTTCAGCTGGTGCAGATGCTCTGAAGCCCAACTTATCCGCCATTTGTGATTAGGCTTTTCTGCTCGAAATTTCTTCAACCACTCTGTGAGCAGACAGCCAGGTCTACCCGACCACATAATCAAGCATGTACTGCGCGTTGGTGTTTCCACCACCCACGGCCACGGCTCTCTGCCACAAGGCGATTGCCCTGTCTTGGTCCACGTCCACACCACCGAGACCGTCGTAATAACAGCGGCCCAGTTCGTCCATCGCTTCGGGGTTTTCGGCCTTCGCGGCTTCCTCCCACAAGTCGATTGCCCTGACTTGGTCCTTGTCTACACCACCGCGACCGTGGAAATAACAGTGGCCCAGTTTGACCATCGCGTCGGCGTTTTTGGCCTTCGCGGCTTTCTGCCACAATTCGATTGCCTTGGCTTCGTCCTGGTATACACCACCGAGACCGTAGAAATAACAGCGGCCCAGTTCGACCATCGCGTCGGCGTTTTTGGCCTTCGCGGCTTTCTGCCACAATTCGATTGCCTTGGCTTCGTCCACGTCCACACCTCCTTCAATGTAGTAATAACAGCAGCCCAGTTCGAACATCGCGTCGGGGTTTTCGGCCTTCGCGGCTTCCTCCCACAAGTCGATTGCCTTGGCTTGGTCCTGGTGTACACCTCCTTCACCGTTGTAATAACAGCGGCCCAGTTCGAACATCGCGGCGGGGTTTTCGGCCTTCGCGGCTCTCTGCCACAAGTCGATTGCCTTGTCTTCGTCCTGGCGTACACCTCCTTTACCGTGGTAATGACGACGGCCCAGTTCGACCATCGCTCTGGTGTCTCCGGCCTCCACCTTTTCCTCCAACAAATAGAGGGGCGTATCCTCCTTCCAACGGCCTTTCAGTAACTCCAACGAAGCCTTGATTCTGCCGTCCAGATCATTAATGCGCTGTGTTCTCAAATCAACGTAGCTGGAGGGTATCAGGCGGGCTCTTTCCAAACCCGTCAGCATTCGATGGAATAAGGTCTTTTTATCAGAATACCGATCGATAAGCTCATTGCGCTCCTCATCGCAATAATCAAGAATGATCGGCATCTCCGGATCATCAGGTTTCAATTTATGAGCATGTAAATCATA
>NZ_CFHWAF010000074.1:0-12758 GCF_984452065.1 Hoeflea sp.
GCGTTGAGGAAATCGACATTCGCAAAGGCCACCTTGGCGGTCATGTTCTCGCGATAGCTGCTGTCCTGCCCGGTAAAGATCTCGCGTCCCGCGATCTGGCTGAATTGAGCCGCATCAAGCTTGGCAACGCCGACATCATTCATCCCCGACAGCGGCGCATCGGTCAAAAGAAAACCCTTGGAATTGAGCAGAACGGTTTCGCCCGTCCTTCCAAGCCCGGTCCGGTTGCTCATGATGGATTCGATACGGCCGGTCGGCAGCGCAACGATAAAGGCGCCTTTCACCTCGCCTCCGACGATGACGGGCTTGCCGATAAACGCCGTCAAAGGCCGCTCGCCCGGCGCGTAGGGCGCGTAGTCGACAAACACAACACCTTCGGAATCGCCCAGGGCAAGCGCCGCTGTGTGCGCTTGCGCCAGCGGCGTGTCCTTCCATGCCGCGTCCGTCATATTCACATAGAAGTCGCTCTTCTTTTTCAGCGTGTAGACAACCTGCCCGTCCGCCTTCACCAGGAAGATGTCCTCAAATTCATTTTCCTCGGCGATTTTCTCGAAGACCGGGTCGAATTTGCCTTTATGGTTGAGATAGATGCTGGCGCCGCTGGCCCGGCTCCGGGCGACCTTTTCGTCATGGGTGAGGTCCGGATCGGTCACCAGCGCCCGAAACTCGCTGTCCATGCCGTCCTCGACCATGGTCAGCGCGATCCCGAAAAGATTGAGCGCCGCGGCGACGTCCTGCGTGACGGCGATTTCCTCAACGTCCTTTCTTGTCCCTTCCAGATAAGTCTCGATCTGGTTGCGCCGGCCGTCCGATATCGCCGAGAGCTTCTCGTCATATTCACGTGTCAGCGCGTTGGAACTTATCATCATGCCGCCAATGCTTGACGCCGCAATTGAAACGACGGTCAAAATAGCGGCTGCGAGAGGCAATTTCCGAGAAATGAGCATCAGGAGATATCCGGAGAAACAAGGGAGATGGAATGCCGAACGGCGACCGGATCTATTGCTTCATGCGATTTCGCTAAAAACGTGCGAACGACCGGTGAAACACAAGTTAAGAGGCAAATGCAAAAGATCGATTAACGCGATGGCCGACATCTAGTATTTAATAGACCTGTATTGTCGTTGCGGGCTTTTAGTCACCTCATCAATAGCCGACGCGCAGAAACCTTTGCAAAACTGTCACAAGCAGCAAAAATTTGATATATTTGGCAATTAGGGTCAATAATTACAGGTGATTGATTTTGGCGCGGAAACAACCGGTTTTCGGTAGAAAACCGGGTTTCCTGATTGCCGCATGCATTTGTTTGGGACTTCCCCGGTAATGAGCGTGCGTCGAATATGCCGAATTCGGGGGCATGCGCAGTGCATTTGATGGCATACCCAGAACGTAGCGTCGTGACCGTCATGGTCGTTGACGCCGTCAGTTCAACCAGCCGGATAGCCGCGGTCGATCCCGATGATGCACAACTCATGGTGGACAAGGTTCTCGAGCACATCCGCTCCGAGGTCGAACGGGCCGGGGGCCTGCTGGTCAGCTTTGCCGGAGACGGAGGCGTTGCCGTATTCGGCTGGCCCGATTCGATGGAAGACCATGCCGACCGCGCCTGCGATGCCGCCTGGAATATCCAGCATTACGGCGACATGGGCGAGCCGATCCGCGATCCGGGTTCGAACGTCGTGCAGTTCCGGGTCGGCATTCACTCCGGCCTCGTGGGCCTTCGCAACCTGACACTTGAGCGCGGCTCGCAGATCGACCTTGTCGGCGGCACCGTTCATCTGGCGGCACGGCTGGAGAAATCGGCAGCACCGGGCGAGATATTGCTCAGCGGAGAGACCGTCGACCTGTGCCGCTACGGCCAGAAAGCCGGTGCGCGGCCGGATTTGCCGATACTCGGCGAGATCGGCTCGAGCGTCTTTACCCTGATGGCTGCGCCGGATCGTACGGTCCGCAAGGATGTGATCCAGCAATATAAGCTGCCGATCGTCGGCCGGGATCGCGAGCAGTCGATGCTGCGCGAGAAGATCGGCGCCGGCATCGCCGAAAACGGCGCCCTTGCCATTGTCGGCGAGCCGGGCATTGGAAAGAGCCGCCTGGCGGCCGCGGCCATCCATGACGCCCTGTCCACCGATCTTGCCGACCGGCTCGTGGTATATCGCGGCGACATGCAAAAGCGCATCACGCCCTTCGCCGTCATGCAGGGCCTGATCCTCGATGCGCTGAACCTGGACGACCAGGCTTCGCGACAGCAGATATGGTCGGCCGCCGAGGCGGTCGGCGTGGAACCGGACGCGCTCGTCGCGCTCGACGCGATAATAAGTTCCGAGGCCGGCGGACCTTCCGGCGCCACCCCGCACCTGTCGCTGAAGGAAACCGCGGCAGCCCTTGGGCGCACATTTCGCAGGCTGGCGGTCAGGGGACGGACGCTGCTGCTCGTCGAGGATCTGCACATCGTCGATCCGGAAAGCCAGCTTTGTCTTGAAATGCTGCAGGCCGTCGACGACGACCGATCGCTTTTCCTTATGGTGACCGGACGGCCGGAGGCCGCCTATGACGCACAGCAGATAACCGATAACGTCGTGCGCCTCGAGCCGATGGATCGCGCCCATATGCGCGAGCTGGCCCGTCAGCTCCTTGCCGGAGCCGATCACGAACATCTGAGCGTCGAAAGGGCGCTTGATCAGGCGGACGGTATACCCTTTGTCCTCGAGCAGTTTGTCTGCTCGATTGATTCGGACAATCCCGAATCCATTGATTCGGTGCCCCACGGCGTGCAGTCCATGATCCATGCGCGGCTGAACCGCCTTCCCCGCGCCGCAAAACATTGCGCCCAGGCCCTGAGCATCCTCGGCGAGGAAGTGGATCTGGACTTCGCGCAGAAGGTCCTCGGCAAGAGCCGCGAGGAACTGGACGCCGAACTCGATGCGCTGGAGGAGCTCGCCATAGCGGGCCGGGTGTCGCGCCGCGCCGTCCGGTTCCGTCACGCCATTATCGCGGAAGCCTGTTCGATCACCGTCCCGCGCCCGCGGCGCACCGACATCCATCGCTCGGCGATCGACATCATCACCGGAACCTATCCCGATCTTGCCGGCCAGTACGAGCGCCTTGTTTTCCACGCCGGGTCCGCCGGCGACGATGAGCTCGCTCTGGACTATCTGTGGCGCGCCGCGGACATGGCGAAAAGAAATTTCGCCGGCAAATCGCTACAGCTTCTGTTCGAACAGGCGCTGGAATGTATCGAGCGTATCGGCGAACCGGCCGAACGCAAATTCGTCGATTTCACGCTGATGGTGTGTCCGACCATGCTGCAGCTTGGCGAGTTTTCCAAGATGCATGACCATCTGCCGCGCGCCATGGCGCTGGCGATAAAGCAGAACCGGACCAACAAGATTTGCGCCGCCAAATGCAATGTCGCCATGATCGACTGGTTCGAGGGGCGCTACGATCAGGGGGCCGCCACCGTGAGAGAGGCGCTGGAAACGGCCCGCGAACTTGATTCCCTGCCGCATACCTTTGCCGCGCAGCACCTCCTGGCGCTCCTCAGTCACGCCACCGGCGATCTGGCCGCGGCGATCGAGCTCGAGCGGGCCCTGTGCGAACAGCTGAGGGGCGATGCCGAGACCGCAAGGCTGGGTTCGGCCGGTATTCCGGGCGCCATATCGCGCGCGTTCCTCGGCTGGTTTCTGACCGATACGGGCGCCTATGAGGAAAGTCTGCACTATGGCCGGCGCGCCCTCGATATCTCACGCTCGAGCAAGGACCCGTATACCGAGGTCGTGGCGCTCAACGCGCTCGGCCGCACGCTCATCATGATGGAGCGCTACGATGAGGCGGTGGAACTGCTGAAAACAGCCATGGCGCTGATCGAACGCCATGGTTACGACGCGCCCAAACCGCACATTATCGGCCTCCTGGCCATGGCGCTGGCGCGCAACGGCCGGCCGGACGAAGCCCTCGAATTGGCCGAGGACTGCTTCAAGAGAGCCTTGCATCTGCGCACCGGACGGTTGGAGATCTTCTATCTCTATGCCGGCTACGCGGAAGCGTTGTTCCACTCCGGCGCGGTCGAGCGCTGCATTCCGGCGATCGATCAGGCCATCGCCATCGGCCGCGGCATCGACAATCCCGGACTGACCGCGCAGGGTCTCGCCATCAGGGCGAAACTTGCGACGGCGATCAACCCGTCAAGTCCGCTGCCGCGCAAGGATATCGACGAACATCACGCCCTTTGCGACCGGCACGGCTTCAAGCCGCTGGTCTGATGTTTGATCCCAGGTTTTGATGGTGCGATCTTCTCGCCGGAATGGAAGGAGGCCCTATGGGACAGGTTCTGCACGATTATCGTTGCCGGTTCAGGAGACAACATTTGTTACAGATTGATAATTTGGTCAGTTTGAACTATTTTGAGAACCAATGACAACTGACCCGGTGAGGACACCATGCGCCTATCGATTGAAATCACTCCGGAGCAGCACAAGCGGCTCAAGGCCACTGCAGCCATGCAGGGCAAATCCATCAAGGACTATGTCCTGGAGCGAACCTTGCCGGACGAAGAGGCCGCACTGAAAGAGCTTGAGGACTTCCTGGGACCAAGGGTCGAAGCCGCTATGCGCGGTGAACGCTCCGATCAAACCCTCGATGAGATTTTCGACGGGGTTATTGAGGAAGAGGGCATTAGGTGACGGCATCCTATGAATTATCACCGGACGCTCAACAGGATCTCCGGGAGGTTGCACGCTACACCGGCAACAGATGGGGCAGAGAGGCCCTCGAAAAATACCGAAACGGATTGCACGCCACGTTTGACTCAATTGGGGACGGCAGCGTATTCAAGCGGACTTTCTCAAAGGAATTTCCTCACCTGCTCGTCACCAAGTATCGCTACCACTTCGTGTTCTATATTCGTGAAGGCTTGGAACGCCCGGTGATCATCGGTGTGGTTCATGAGCGTCGAGATACCGTCAATCGCCTGATCGAAAGGCTGAGCTGACGAGGGGAACTACGTTTCGCGGAGCGCCATGGGATCGAATTCGGAAAATATTGTCTTCCGGTGGGTGAAATGACGAAGGGAGTCTCGGACGACTCCCTTGTCGCACTGTCATTTGGTCTCTTGGTAGGCATGGCCCATCGGGAGGGCTTGGGCCGTAGGGCTGCCACTGGATGAGGAAGGAGTCCGACGCTGATCACGTGCTGTCATTGTATCGCAAGCGTATCGGCAACCATGTTCGGATTTCGGTCGATCAATGACAGGAGGACAACTGCGGCCCGGTCTGGTGAACGTCGGTCCTGTTCCCAGTCGCGCAAAGTTCCGAGCGGCAAACCATAGCGTCTCGCAAATTCAGCCTGTGACAAATTCAGTCTTTTGCGAATGGCGGCAACATCGACGCTTTCCGGCACGAATACACCTGCCGGTTCTGTTTCACCCTTTGCGATAGCAAGCGCCTCATGGGCACTCTGAATCAATTCTTTACCAAGGCTCATTTCGTTTTCCTTCATCTGCTGAGGCGAAGCTTCTTCGCCATCTTCTTTGCGTTCGCCCTGTAGGCATCCGCAACTTGAGGCAGTATCTTCGCGAGTTCGTTCCGCTCGGCTTTCGAAAAATTGGCCTTTGCTCCCTTGCCGTAGACCGCCAGTAGAAACACCGGGACATCGCTACCTCCAAAATAGTGAATGGTTCGATAGCCGCCACTCTTGCCTCCCCCTCGACCCGGAAGGCGCAGCTTCCGTGCTCCACCAGTTCCAGCCATAATGTCACCGGCAAGCGGGTCATCGGACAATAGGTTCACTATGACGTCTATTTCCTCCTCAGAAAGGCGGCAGTGTTTTGCTTGAGCGAGAAATGTCGCAGTCCAGATAACCGTGTGCATGACAATCACTATACGGCATTGCCGTATTCTTTGCAAGATAAATACTGCGGCAATGCCGTATAGACGACCCGTTTGTCGGATATGTCAAATGGTATGTCGGCAAGCATGGTCCGGCTCGATGAGCGGCTGCCCGATCGGCGTCAGTGGCGCGTCGCCTCGGGACGCATGAATTCCTCCATCATCTCTGCGGTGTGTGGCATTTCCTGCTGCGCGAGGGATTGAGCTTCAAAAAAAGCCTGCTCGCCATTGAGCAGGGCCGTGCCGATATCGCGCGGCGAAGGCTGCGCTATGGCGCAATGCGACGCCGGGAGCAGGAGCCATTCACACCATCAATCGAACAGGCATTCTCACAAATCAAACACTGGATGCGCATCGCCCAGAGGCAAACAATCGAGGAAACATGGAAATTCCTCGGGAAACTGATCCAGACCATCACACCAAACAGTGCCAAAACGACATCAAAAATGCAGGCTATGCTTCAATCAATGCGTGAAACGGCCGCACCGCTCAATACATATCCGGGCGCAGCCGGGCAAAACGCGCCATGAGGCCGGTTTTTGCGCCGGCGATTTCCTGCATCTCACCGGCGGCCCCCGCCACATTCCGCAGGCCTTCCAGCCGGCCCGCCGCAAGCACGCACTGTTCCAGGATGTGCAGCGCAATCGCGTCGCGGCCCCAGCAATGACGTCCGCGCACGCGGGCCTCCAGATCGGATTCCCTTTCCCGCGGCATCGTCGCGGCGCCGAACAGCAGGTAATTGTCCATCGGCCGCTCGGGATGCTCGGGCACATACGGGTGCAGCGAAAACCGGAACGGATCATCAAACGCCGCGGCGTCGAAATTGGCCGCCGTTATCAGCGCCGCGACCCAGTCTCCTTCGCCCAGGGCAAGACCGGGCTCCAACTCGGTATCCTCGGCACATTGGCGCATCAGGATCTTGAAGTTCGGCCGCAACCGCTCGGCCTCGTAAATAAGCCGGGTGACGAGCGATGGTCCGCCGCCGGCGCCGTAACGCGGAGAAACGCCAAGACGGCCCATGCGGTCAAAAAGTTCCGGCAGGCCTATTCTGAACCTTAGCACCGTGTCCATGACGTTGCCGAATGTCGACGGGATTGCGGCCATCGCCGAGGCGATCAGTTCGAAAAGGATCGCCCCCACATCGGCGTGATACTGTTCGCGCGTATAGGTTTCGAAACGATCCAGCATCCTGTCTTCGATATGGATAAAGGCGTCGACCAGCGTCCTGACCTGCGGCGACCTCTGGGTCCAGGCATCGGTGATGAGCCGGTTCAAATGATTCATCAGTTCGGCGCCGGCCTGCGCGGACAGATTTCTCAGCGTCCTGTAGGCAATCACGTTCCCGAACACATCGCCGAGCGTCAGAATGGACCAGATCTGCATTGTCACGAGACCCGGATTGCGCGGCATTTTGCCTTTCGAAACCGACAGCCAGTCGGGATGCAGATGGCCGACATGCTGACGGGCGAACGGCAGCGCAATTCCAAGTTCCGTAACCCATGGCGGCCCCGGCGTGCCGAACAGCTCGTCGATGACCGCGTAGGACGCGTCGGTTGCAAGATCGCGCACCAGGTCGATCCCGCGGCTGTCGCCGGTCCGTTCCAGCGCCGCCTCCAGACGCGATGAAACGATCGCCGACAGGCGCCCGCGCACGCCGCCATCGTCCTCGCTCGCCTCGTTCAGCGCCGTCCAGGCCTCCGCAAGGATGCAATAGAGCCGTTCGCGCTGCGCCTGCGTCGAACCGTCGATTTCTGTACCGATGACCATGTCGTCACCGCGCAGCACGCGCCTGCCCGCCTCGCTGTAATGGGCGACGGAGAACCGCCGTTTCCCATCGGCGTCAAGCAACCGCAAGACATCGCTGACATGGCTGTGTTTGCCGACGAAACAGACATCCTCGCCCAGCGATTCGGGTTCATGCAGTGTCGATCCGTCCGGATAGGGCGACGTCCGCGGGATGCCGGGCGGTGTGACGCGGATGAGCTCCGCAGCGCCCCGGGGATTGAGAAAGAGGCGCGTGAACGTCTCTATTCTCGGCCTCGTAAAAAGCCCCGGGGTCTGCGGATCGCTCATGCTGTGCCCGCTGGACAGCAGGTCCGCCGCATCTGTCCGGAAGCGTTCGCCCCCGGCCATTGCGACAAGCGCGTCCTGGCCGGGTGCGAAGAAATAATCGCCGCCGCGTGTTGTCACGAAGCGCGGAATATTGGTCACGGGCGCGGTGGCGCCGGCCTCGAGGAAACTGTCCTCGAGCCTGCCGGAATTCGCGCCGGCAATCGGGCACTTGGCCAGGCCGGCCTGCCCCATGAACTCGCCGCCGTTCATCCAGTCCGCCTGTATGACTTCGAACTGAAGGTCGATGCGGGCGTTGGCGGCGATGAAAAGCAGCCCGCGTTTCTTGCCGTCCCCGCGCGAACCTTCTTCCAGCAACGGTCCGCCATAACCGATGCCCCGCCGCAAAATGCGGTGCCTGCGCGCGTCGTTGCGCCCGCCGATATCACGCGGATTGCTGCGTCGCACATGCGAGGCGAGCGGGCATTTTTCGCCTTTCGGATCGTCCCGCACAAAAAGGAAATCATTGATCAGCCGGTCGCCGTCCGGTCCGATTTCGCGTGGACTGTCCGGCGCCATCATCAACGGCGTGCCGTTTTGCCAGCGGCCCATGAACTGTGCGGCGAGTTTCTTCTGCGCAAGAGCATCACCCGGCCTTTGCTCGGCAAGAAACGCACGAAATCCGGTCACGTCCTGCTCGAGCTTGCGGAAAATCATGAACGTGCCGCCGTCGCGAAGCAGCGCGTTGGTCGGCTGTTGCGCCCGGTTTCCGTCCTCATCGGGATAGCCGAGATATATCTCGCCGGGCGCTACGGGCGCCCAGGTACCGTTGCGGCCGGGCGTCGCTCCGCCCGGCATGGGTTTGCCGAGCTTCATATCGACGAAGGGCTGGCTGACACCGTCGCGAAACCCGAAATGCTCCTTGCGGTATCCCGAGGCGATGGCACGGCCGTCTTCCACGAAATAGGGGTCCTGGCCAAGTTCGATATGGACGATCTCCATGCCGATCATGCGAAACAGGCCGCCGAGAATCGTGCGCAGGAGCTTTCCGCGCGGGCCGGACCGGTGATTGAAATCGTCTATCTGGCGGCGCAGCCGCTCCCAGCTTTCCTCCGGCCCCATGTCCCAATTGTCTTCATCGGCCATTGCTCCGACCTGGAAGCCGCCGGTGAAATATCCGCTGACCGTGGGAAGACCGAGCTCACCGTGCCAGTTCTGCGGCGCGCTTGCCCCGGTATCTCCGAGACGGTCCGCGCGGGCCGCCATTCCCTGCCGGAATGCATCCGGGAACGAGCGTAGCGTCGTCGGATCGATGGCGAGCTTTTCAAGGCCCGGATAGGTAAAGGCGATATTGACCGGAACCGGGTCGTAGACCATCGCCTTGTCCGCATATCTGCCGTCGACCTGCGCCCGCTCGCTGCGAACCGGAGAGGAATGGCCCTTTTGTTTCGCGCCGTCCCGCGCCAGCTTGGCCTGACGCAGCAATTCATAGGCGCAGACCGCCACGAGCCCCTGCGAAACGACCCTCTGACCGGCATCGCCGGGGTCCTTGCCGAAGGCCGTCAGGTCCAGGATGGCGCCAATGGCCGCCTTGACCTTGGCATCGGGCTGGCGCATCAGCACGGCAATCGCCATGATCAGCGATATCAGCACGGTCTCGTTCGACATGCCGCCGTCGAATTTCTTCTGCAGCCAGTCGATGGCGCCAAAAACACCCTTTTCCTTTTTCAGCTCGGCCTTCAGGGACTTTGCAAGTTTGAGGACGGCCTCGTTGGGCGGCCGGGCGCTGTCCAGACCGAAGAATGCCGAAAGGCCTGCCATCAGCGGACCGACATCGCCCTTCGACAGCAGGGTCAGCCAGGCCCGGAACCCGTCCGAGGCAAAATCATCCGTCAGCGGATCGGCCGGCGGGAAGGGATCGGCGGGATCGGGATGTGTCGGGTCGCCCGCCGGCGGATCGCAGCGCGCGACCTGCGGAGCGCCCAGATCCGCCGCCAGATCGAGCGCGCTGTCCGGCACACCGCCACCGGCTTTTGATGCCGCCTCGGCAAGGCGGGCCAGGAGCAGGCGCGAATTGTCCATCTCGGCCTTGCTCAGGATCCGGAAAAACAGGAACAGCGACCAGTTTCGCGTTTTCCCGTTGGCGAATTTCGATACCTGCCCGAGATTGGCCTGGATGCGGGTTGCGGCGTCGACAGGTCCTGGCCCGGCGGGGCGTGTGTAGATATCCGGCATGATCAAAGGTCTCCGTCCGATTTTCCGCGATAGGTGCCGCCCGGCGTCGGAAAGTCCGAAGCGTATTGACCCGTCTTGCGCAGGAATTCATCGAAAAGCTCGTCCATGTTCTCCACCCGTCGCCCGGTCGGCGTGCGCACCTTGGCGACAAAGCCGTCGAAGCTCCGCTTGAAATCCTCAAGCTGCTTGATACGCACCACCGAGACGTCCGGATAGGCGCACAGGAACAGGTCGACGGGGACCTGGTAGCGCCGGATCCAGTGCCAGAAACTTTCGAAATTGGCGGTCGAGGGAAAATCCACGCAATTGACGAACACGTCGTCGAAATCGCGCGCCAGAAACTGCGCAATATCCCGGAAATAGACCTTCAGATCACCGTCGAACGAGACGATCGTCAGCAGCCAGGAATGAAAGCTCGGCTGGGCGTTCGCGGTTCCTTCCCCGGCTTTGGCGCCATTGGCGCCGGGCGGCTGTGCGCCGGCGAACTGGATGGAGACCTTGAACTCGTCCATGGGCCTTGGCACGCGATACGTAGCATCCGCCGCGCCGCCTTCGCCGGGTTTGTAATAGGCAAGGCCGGGAACATGCGAATTGGTCAGGTACTGCTCGGGACGAATAATCATCATCCGCCCGAAATGAATGCTGGGTATCGTGCTGAGCTGATGCGGAATGCCGCGTTGCGCCCGGTCGCTGATCGAAGCGATGACGCGGCGCAGCTTTTCCTCGTAGGTCAGTCTTTCCCCGGGCACGCGGCCCTTGATGATGGGCGCCATGACGGCGATTTCCGTCACGCCCCCCATGGAAGCGGACATTGTCCAGTCCAGAATCTCTCGTCCCAAGAAACTACTCCCCAAATCTCACATCACGGGCAGGATGCGGCCCGCGCCACGGGCTTTTTGTGATCCCGACAATCACGCAAGGTCGCCGTTACAGCGGCCTATTCGCACGATATATTTTCAAAACTCTCGGTCAGGGTGGCAAGAGCCAAATCGCCGGACTCTCTGACCGCCCGGCGCAGATGTTCCGAGACGGCGATACGTCTGGCGGACCGCTGCCCGTCCATTCCGTTCCACTGGGTTCTGCTGTGGGCAAGACGCAGGGCCAGATTGGCGATTTCAGCGCCGTAGCGGTGCCAGTCGAATTCCCCGTCCTCGGGCTTTTTGTGTGTCGCCTCAAACACCAGGCGCTGGATTTCCGATGCACACGGCCGGTAGGACTTGGCCGGCCATGCGGGATCGGGAATATCGGCCGGCGCAAGGCTCAGCAATGTCTCCGCGTCCACGATCCCCGCGCCCAGACGGCTGCTGTTCCAGCCGGTCGGAACCCGGGCGGTGTGGCGCAGCGCCGACCGGAACAACTCCTGCAGCGTCACGTTCCGGGAGCGGGCTTCGGCGACCAGATTGTCGCGGCCGTGCCGTTCGAGCCAGAGCGCGGCGATCCCGGCGACAAGCGCGGCGGAATAGGACGTTCCCTGACCTTCCGACACAATGGGCTTGCCGCCTTTGCTCATATCGTGCTTCGCCCGCCAGACCATTTCCGCCGGTGCCGCGATGTCAACGGCCGGTCCGGTGCTGCTGCCGCGCCAGGTGCGGTCATTGATATTCGTGCCGCCCACGGCGATGACTTCGGGATAGCGGGCCGGATAGACGGTCAGACCGATGCAATTGCCGGCCGCGGCCACCACGATCAGGTCGGATTCAACCGCCTTCTTGATGGCTGTCCTGAGCGCCGCGCTGCCCAGGCCCCCGAGGCTGAGTGAAACGATATGGCATCCGGACATGCGGGCATGATCCACGGCCCGCGCCATGGGCGCCGGATTGATCATCTGCACGTCCGATGTGCAGCGGATCGGAACCAGATGCGCTCCGGGCGCGGCGCCGCTGATCTCGCCGCTCCTGCGCCCGACGGCGACGCTGGCCATTCCGCTGCCGTGGCCCGGACAGGATGTCGTCGGATCGAGGGGGTCGGTCGGATCGCCGCCGCCCTCGAGTATGTCGGCGGCAAGGTCGAGCCGCAGCGCGTCTGCCTCGATTTCGTCGTGGGCGGCAAAACCCGTATCCGGCTGGGCGATGAAGATGCCCTTTCCGAGGCCGGGCGACAGATGCCAGGCAGACATGACCCGTGTGTTCTCGAGCGCCCATTTCTTGTCCGCCGGAGCCGGGCTGTTCACCCAGCAAAGGCTGCTCATCCGCGCCGGACCGCTATCCGCCCGGGGCGGCTCGGGAAACGTCATGATGTACTCGCCGATACAGGGCTCGCAACTGACGAGATCGAGCGCTTCGCCAAGCTCGTAGGCAATGGAAAACAGCGCATCGGAGGCGCGGCCGGTTCCGACGCCAGGAAAACGCAGGACGGCAAAATGGGAAAGTTCGTCGGCGCTCATCGGAAACAGCGGCTGCAACAGGAAATCAAGCGTGTCCAGTATGGACACGAGCCGTCGGCGCTCCTGTTCAAGATCAGGTTGGCGGGCATATTGCAGCACAAAGCCGAGCTCGTCGGCCGGCAGGGCATCGTTCGCCTTGTTGCGCGCCGTATTCCGGCTGCCGTCCCGTGGTCGCCCGATCAGGCGCGAAAGGGTCCCTATTGTCG